>CALYTD010000216.1 GCA_945486445.1 uncultured Prevotellaceae bacterium | reverse complement strand
TCCCCAGGGTTCGCACCCTGGGCTGTAATCTGTCACCCCTTCGGGGTTTCGCAGAGACACATTCGCAGGGACATTATCAATCAACACATTTCCTTATGACCATACTGAACAAGATAAAAGCCCAGAGACAAGACAAAGTCGCCCTGATATGCGGCACGGAGAGCATGACATACGCGGAGGTCTATCGCCGCATGAGGGACGCGGAACCGCTGCCGCTGCCCCTGCTCGGCACGTCATGGGAGGGCGACTTCCGCCTGCGTACCACCGGAACGACGGGCAAGGCCAAGACTGTCGTCATAAGCCAGAGAGCCGTTATGGCAAACACCAGCAACCTGATACAAGCACACGGATACACAGAAGGACTGCTGTTTATCATTGCCGGCGACATGACACACCTCGGATGCTGGTCAAAGATATTCCCCGTGCTCACCACAGGAGGCACGCTGCTCATACTGAAAGACGGCATGAAGGACATAGACGCCTTCTACGACGCGCTCGAACTGATGCCCCGCCGCAGGTACGCCACGTTCCTCGTGCCTGCCAACATACGCATACTGCTGCAATTCTCCGCCGGCCGCCTGGCGCGGTATGCTGACCGCATAGACTTCATAGAGACCGGGGCGGCGCCCATGCCCCACGCCGATATGCTGCAACTGTGCCACCTCTTGCCACACAGCAGGCTATACAACACCTACGCATCAACAGAAACCGGAATAGTGGCAACATACAACTACAACGACGGGCGGTGCCTCGCAGGCTGTCTTGGGCACCCATTGCCACACTCAAAAATACATATCACATCCGACGGACGCATAGCCTGCGGGGGCGACACGCTGATGTCCGGCTACGAACCCGACCCCGTCCCGCCGCACGGAGGCACCTTCGTGACCAACGACAACGGGTTTATTGACGCGGAAGGGATGCTCCACATCCTCGGCAGGCAGGACGACATAATCAACGTGGGAGGATATAAGGTGGCACCGTCAGAGGTGGAGGAGGCGGCACTCTCCATGCCATCAGTAAAGGACTGCATCTGCATTCCACGGCAACACCCTATACTCGGTCAGGCAACAGCACTGCTCGTAGTGACCTCCGAGGGCTACTCCCTCGACAAAAAAGCCATTGCAAGACACATTGCCGCATGCCTGAAAGACCAGTATAAGGTGCCGCTGACATACCAGGAGGTGGACCATATAGAACGCACCGCCAACGGAAAACTGAACAGAAAGTTCTATATTGCGTGATGGTTGTTTGGTTGTTTGGTTGTTTGGTGGTTTGGTTCTTGCCTTTGGCAAGCGTCACTTCGTGCCGAGCGGTTTAGTTGTTTGGTTGTTTAGTTGTTTTCTGGTTTGGTTGAATGTTGTTTTATTTTGTTTCAATCACCGTCTCCGCCTCTATTGCCGTCTGTGCGGCTACTGCCTTTCTGCCCTTTCGTGCCTTGACGGCCGCGGTGGCTGGACGGCGCACTTTCAGGGTCATGGTGCCCGCTTTGCCGGTGCTCTGCACTGTTACTACGAGTTGTCCGTTAAACAGTCTCATGGTTGGTTGCGTGAATGGTTCGAGTGATGTGGCGTCGCCGTTGCAGACACATTTGAATGTTCCCTCTCCCTCCACGGTGAACTCCAGTTGGTCTGAGGCCACGGGGCATGGGTTACCGTCCTCGTCTGTCATGGTGACGGTGATGTAACAGAGGTCGTTTCCGTCGGCGCTGATGGTCTTGCGGTCGGGTGACAGCAGTAGTTTTGCGGGTGTTCCGGCGGTCTTTACGGTCTTTTCCATTGCCGGTTTGCCGTCCTTGTCGTATGCCACCACGCGTATCTCGCCCGGCTCGTACTTGGTGTTCATCCAGCGCAGGCGGTAGCGGTCGAGGTCGGGAGTGTATGTAGCCTTGCCCACCTTTGCCGGGTCTGCCGCGGCAGAGTGCTTCTTTATGCGCCCCTGGCTTTTGCCGTTGATGAAGAGTTCTGCCTCATCATAGTCGGAATATACTTGTACGGGTATTGTTTTCCCTATCATATCCTTGCCCCATGACCAGTGCGGGGCTATGTGCAGGGTGTGTTCTTGTTTGTTCCACACGGAGCGGTAGAGCCAGTATCTGTCTTTTGGCAGTCCGGCGAGGTCGCATATTCCGAAGTATGATGAGCGGCTTGGCCAGTATTCGTCGTATGGTGTTGGCTCGCCGAGGTAGTCTATTCCTGTCCACACGAATTGTCCTATGGTGTATGGCAGGTCGTCCATGTTCTCGAAATCGTTTTCCGGCAGGTTGCTCCATGAGCAGTATTCGTTGTCATACCCGGAGCACTGCCCGTCGGCGTATGTTGCCATTGCCCTCACCTCGTACGGCAGTTTATACACCCCTCGTGAGCTGACGCTTGACGCGGTTTCTGATCCCAGGATGAAGCCTTTGCCCGTCTGGCGCAGCGCCTTGTCATACTTCTGCGTGCGGTAGTTCAGTCCCACTATGTCCATCGTCTCCGCCACACCGCTTTTCAGCGCGTTGTCCACGCGGTCAAGGCCTTGTGTCACGGGGCGTGTGGGGTCCAGTTTGTGGCAGAGGTCTTGTAGTTTCTTTGTCCATGCCACACCGTTCTTGCTGTCACCCTGCTCCGGTATCTCGTTGCCTATGCTCCACATCACGATGCTGGGGTGGTTGCGGTGGTTGACAACAAGGTTCGTTATGTCCTTCTCCGCCCACTCCTTGAAGAAGCGCGCGTAGCCGTTCTTGCATTTAGGGTATATCCACATGTCGAAACTCTCTGCCATTACCATCATTCCGAGCGAGTCACACACGTCCATCTGCATGGTTGACGGCATGTTGTGGGCAGTGCGTATGGCGTCGCAACCCATGTCCTTCATCAGTTTTATCTGGCGTATCAGGGCCGCCTTGTTCACCGCCGCGCCCAGCGGGCCGAGGTCGTGGTGCAGGCATACGCCCTTTATCTTACGTGTCACGCCGTTGAGTTTGAATCCCTCTTCCTTTGTGACGCTGACGGTGCGCACGCCAAGGTTGGTCACCGTCTCGTCTATTATCTTGTGGTCACGGTACAGCCTTGTGCGCACCTTGTACAGGTATGGTGACTCCGGCGACCATAGTTTCGGCTTGCTGAGGGTCATGGTGGTGTTGATAACGCCG
>CALYTD010000215.1 GCA_945486445.1 uncultured Prevotellaceae bacterium | reverse complement strand
ATTTGCTTGACAAGGTATGCCGCTGCGATAGGGATTACGAAGAGATAGTGTACTGACATGATGTAAATCTCGTTTATTCCGAATCCTAATCCCATGTGTAACGTCATATCCATGATGAAGAATGACATTGCTGTCCATAGGAAAAGGCGTCGTCGTCCGCACCATATTCCACACAGGAACAGGGCTACTATCATGCCTTCCACGGCGTAGTTGGCGTATCGCCAGGGGCCGCTGTACCTTACGAACACGGGCCTATTGCGCAGCACATCACACAGGGGATAGTCACGATGTAGTTGTATTCCCTCGCCAAAGAGGTTCTCCACGGCGGTGTCCCAGCGTGAGGTTGTCCTGTCAGTCCATTGCATAAACTCTCCTTTTGCAAAGGGTTTGCCGGTGTTTCTGTTCCATATCAGTTTGCGATTAGCCCTATATCTCGCCTCTGCCCGCTGCTGTTTTATCCGTGCCACGGCCTTGTCTATCGCTGCTTTGTCCTTGTTTGCGATAGTATCTGTTACCTGTTGGCGGATAAGTGCGGTTGCTTTGCGGTCTTTTTGCATCTTAATCTCCTGCCGATGCTTAAACTTTGGCAGTTGCCACGTGCGGTATTCCCACCTTGCGAAGCCCCATATCATCGCCGATGGCAGCACTACTGCCAGCAAAAGATACTTCCAGCGGAAGAATCTCCAACGTCTTGTCACCATGGCAGCAAGGAAAACCTTTAGTCCGTTGTTAAGGGATATGCCGGCAGTGAGTGTGAACAGTGCTATGGTTTGCCACATATTGAGGGCTGAACCGCGCTTCAGCTTCTCGCCACCGAGCCATATTGTCAGCAGCAGGCAGCATTGTGACATTACGAAGTGGTCTGGTGCGAAGGACGATAGCAACGTGAATCCGAAGGAGAAATACATTCCTGCCAGTGCTATGGTGTGCCAATAACTTACGCCTATGACGTTCCTCAGTATGCGATATAGGAACACAAACGAGTATGTGGAGCACACTACGAGCACCATTGCTGTCAGTATTGTGGCGAAATTGATGCCTGTCAGCGTCATCAACAAGTGGTTGACAAGGTACAATGGCCACATGAAAAATGCCAGAAGTGGGTGGCGGTAGATGTTGTACGCAGGGAACCAGTCGGATATTACCTCATAGGTCAGCGGGTCAAAGCCTGACACCCGGTATGTGTTTACGAACAGTGCGTGGTATTTTTCAGTTGGGATACTGAAGTTATACCAATATGCGCACACATTGATTGCATTGAGAATGATGAACAGCAGGGCCGCCACCGCTACGGGTTTGCGTTCCTCCTGTCTTAGTTCCACTATGTTTATTATGCGTCTTATCATTCTCATTGTCTTTGTTCTTCATATAGTTTGCGGTATCTTTCAGCCACACTTTCCTCGCCGTAGCATCTTATCACCTTTTCTCTTGCGTTTTTTCCAAGTCGCTCTGCGTTATCTTTTGTTGTTACATAGCGTATTCCCTCTGCGAGGCTTTTGGCACTTTTGAAGTCCGCTACGTATCCGTTCTCGTGGTGATCTATCATCTCTGGTATTCCGCCCACGTTGAATCCCACGCATGGTGTGCCGCAAGCCATGGCCTCCATGATGGTGTTGGGCAGGTTTTCCTGTAATGATGGTGTTACGAAGGCATCCACAGCGGCGTATATCTTTGCCATAGTCTTCATGTCGCTGACCTGTCCCAGCGGTGTCACCTCTACGCCATCGGGCAACAGAGCGGTCACTTCCGTGGAGTTACCGCCCACAAGTACCACGCCTACACCTTGAAGTTCCTTCATGGCCTGCATGAGGTAGTCCAGCCCCTTCATCTTGTTTGTCACCTTCTGACAACCGAACAACACGAGCACCGCGTTCTCTTTCAGCCCCAGTTCCCTTCTTGCCGCGAGTTTATCCATAGGGCGGAAGAGGTTGATGTCTATGGGGTTGGGTATTGATAGCACCTTGTGCCCGTAACAGAGGGCACTTGTCCGTGTCTTTTCTGCCAGCCATTTGCTGCACGCCACGAACGTTATCTTCCCCTCGGCATATACCTTTTGTTTCCTTAGGAACGTTCTGTTCGCAATGTCTCTCTCGCCTCCGTGTCGCAGCAGCGGGCAGCGTTTGCACTCCGTCTGATGCTTTGTGCAGTCGTCACTATGGTGACAGATGCCCGCCAGCGGCCACTGGTCGTGCATGGTCCACACTATCTTCTTGCCGCTGCGCAGTATCTTCCGCAGTGTTTTCAACGATATAAAGCCCTGGTTTATCCAGTGAAGGTGAATCACGTCCGCCTCCCTGAACGCCGCCGTCTGTGTCACATCCTCTCCGCAGCAGGCCGTATCCACCGCAAAAAGGTTATGCCTGCTCATGCCGTTGGCTATCCAGATGCACAGCCGTTCCATCACGGCAGGCACGCCACCCCACTTCTTTTTCCAAAAGGGCAGGGGCAGACTGCGGCGTGAAAGCATCGTTGCCTCCACGCCATTGGCGTTGAGGGCCTGCAAAAGCCGCTGTGCCGCTATCGCCGCACCGCCCGATTTCTCAAACGTACTGAGTATTAATACCTTCATCTGTGTTTCTTGTAATAAACTATTGCGCAACCCACCATACAGCCGAGAAGCGTTCCGAGTGCGTTGCACAGGGCGTCAAGCCATTCTCCGGAGCGGCAGGTGGTGAGGTAAGCCTGCGCCAGTTCCACGGCACAGCCCATCACCACGGGCATCAACAGCCCGAGGGTGAGCAGCCGGCGCCATGCAATTGTGTTGTGACGGACTATATATTCCGTCCATATCACAGTGGTCAGCGCGCCATACATGAGGAAATGCGTCCACTTGTCGATGAATCTCACATCGTCAAGTGGTGTCTCCGGTATGGGCATCATGCACACTATCCATATCGCCAAGGTAATGGTCATGCTGAGGGGATAGCGCATCAGTTTTCTGTTTTTCACCGTCTTTGTCTGTGTTTCTTCTGTCTTTTGTGTGCAAAGTTAAACTATTTTTTGTAATTTTGCAAAGAAAAAGAGCGGAATTAAGGTTTGAGGTTGAAGGTTTTAGGTTTTAGGTCCTAAGGTTTGGGGTTGTAGGTTGTGAGGTTTTAGGTTTTAGGTTGCATTGCCACAAAGCCTCAATCAAAACATGACATGGC
>CALYTD010000214.1 GCA_945486445.1 uncultured Prevotellaceae bacterium | reverse complement strand
AATCACTCTATTATCCTAGAAATACGAACCAAATAGCCAGTCGTTCACGACACTTTGACATTTATAATATGCGACTAATCCCCAACGCACGACTATCATGCAGTTATATAGAAGAATATATATGTTTTGTGTTACAGAGGGGAGTGATGATGTTTTACTATCAGTAGAAGTCTTTACAAAGGTTTGCGTACCATTCGCTTCGCCCTCCGTCTTGCATCAGACAGTGTGTGTCGGTGGAGGGTATAGCAGTTCTGTGTTTTGTTATACACACCACAACCCTCTTTGGTGGTTTCCTCTCCACGGTGCGAATGAATATGCGTTTTGATATGAATAATGAGGCGAACGTACATTCCTCCTCTATTCTTCTAAGGCTTTCAGTGGGTATTATTAATGTCATTACACCATTGTCAGCAAGCAACCGTGCCGCTTTGCTGATGAGTGTAGAGAAAGGTAGTGAGGCGGTATGCCGTGCCATGCTGCGCTTTTCATCTGGACACGGTGCGCTGTTCTCGAAAAATGGTGGGTTACAGGTGATGCTGTCATACGTGTCTGTGGTGGTGAAATCGGCAAAGTCGGTTTGTATTATGTCTATACTGTTGGCAAATGGCGATGCCGCAACGTTGGATTGCGCCTGTAATACCGCGTCGCGGTCAATGTCTATACCCGTTATATGTGCCCCGGGGAAACGCTGCGCCATCATAAGGGCGATAAGTCCAGTGCCTGTTCCAATATCAAGTATGCGCTTGCCACCATCGGCAAGCGCACCGAGTAACACCCCGTCAGTACCTACCTTCATGGCGCAGAGGTCGTGATAGACGGTGAATTGTTTGAAATTGAAATGGTTGTTCCTCATTGTTATACGGTTTGTCGGTGAGAAATCCTATCCTTGTTCCCTCTCCGAACATTGTGTGAGACAGGCTGATGGTTGAGACCTTGATGTTCTTTATGAGGCATCAGTGGGAGGAAGATAGTTTCTGTAACTCTACAATCTCGTCGCGGAACTTGGCAGCCTGCATGAAGTCGAGATTCTTTGCCGCCTCTTTCATTCGTTCCGTAGCGGTGGCAATAGCTCTCTCTAATTGCTCCTTCGTCATTTGGCTGATGATAGGTTCTGCTGCCATCGCCGTTCCGTAGTCGGGTTCTATGTATGCCATAGGTGCGTGTTGACCAGCGGTTTTGCTGTCGTTGCGGTGTGCTCCAACAGGCGAGGCGGTGCCGTATGTGCCTTGCGTACGGCCGTCCATCTTTAGTTTTTCAAGTGTCTCCTCGTTCTTTATGACCTTGGCAATGCTCTTGCGGTTCAGTTCTTTAACTATCTGTTGCGGTGTTATGCCGTGTTGAGTGTTGTATGTCATCTGCTTGTTGCGCCTGCGCTCTGTCTCGTCAATGGTCATACGCATACTGTCTGTTATGGTATCGGCATACATTATGACCTTACCGTCCACGTTACGTGCAGCACGTCCTGCTGTCTGGGTAAGGCTACGGTGTGAACGCAGGAAGCCTTCTTTATCTGCATCAAGTATGGCCACGAGCGATACCTCAGGCAGGTCGAGACCTTCACGAAGCAGGTTGATACCAACGAGAACGTCATATACCCCTGCGCGCAGGTCGTTGAGAATCTGCACTCTGTCAAGTGTGCTAACGTCAGAGTGTATATAACTTGTCTTGACACCGTTGTCAAGCAGGTATTCAGTCAGTTCCTCAGCCATCTTCTTTGTCAAGGTAGTCACCAATACACGTTCATGGCGTTCCTCCCTTAGGTGTATCTCTTCCAGCAAATCGTCAATCTGGTTAACGGTGGGGCGTACCTCTATCAGCGGGTCAAGCAGTCCAGTGGGCCTTATTACCTGCTCAACGACAACACCTTCCGCCGCTTGTAGTTCGTATTCGGCAGGTGTGGCAGAGACGTATATGGTCTGGTTCAGCATCTGTTCAAACTCCTCAAACCGTAGAGGACGGTTGTCAAAGGCAGCGGGTAAACGGAAACCGTATTCTACAAGATTCTGTTTACGGGAGCGATCACCACCATACATGGCTCTTATCTGCGGCACACTGACGTGACTTTCGTCGATGAGCATAAGAAAATCCTTTGGGAAGAAGTCAAAAAGGCAATAGGGACGTTCGCCAGGTTGACGACCGTCAAAGTAGCGAGAGTAATTTTCTATGCCAGAGCAGTGCCCCAATTCTTTTATCATTTCAAGGTCGTATTCAACGCGTTCCTTAATGCGCTGAGCCTTAATGCTATCGCCTATTGAGTTAAAGTAATCTATTTGTTCTGTAAGATCATCTTGAATAAGCCTTACAGCGTGTTCCTGTTGCTCCTTAGTAGTGACAAAAAGATTGGCAGGATATATTTGGTATTCCTCAAAAGATTCGCTCCTGCGCATTGTCTGGGCTTCCAACTCATCTATGGCATCAATCTCATCGTCCCAAAAGGTTATGCGCAATATCCTCTCGCTGTATGCTGGGGCAATATCAACAGTGTCCCCTTTAACGCGGAACTCGCCGCGTTTCAGTTCAATATCATTCCTTGTATATAGTGCGTCAACGAGTTTGCGCAGAAACTCGTTGCGTTCAATCCTCTGCCCCCTCTTGATTGTTATTATGCTGCCCTGCATGGCAGAAGGGCCACCCATACCGTAGATACAAGATACCGAAGATACCACTATGACGTCTTTTCGACCAGAGAGTAGGGCGGAGACAGCAGCAAGGCGCAGACGGTCTATGTCATCATTAATGGCAAGGTCTTTCTCGATATATGTGTCGGTGGCTGGAAGATATGACTCAGGTTGGTAGTAGTCATAGTATGAAACGTAATACTCTACGGCATTATCAGGGAAAAATGCTTTCATCTCCTCGTAGAGTTGTGCGGCAAGTGTCTTGTTATGGCTGAGTATAAGGGTAGGTTTGTCCACCTGTTGTATCACGTTTGCCATTGTGAATGTCTTGCCAGAACCAGTGACACCGAGCAGCACCTGTGCACGGTCACCACGCCTTATGCCCTCGACAAGTTGCGAGATAGCCTCTGGCTGGTCGCCCGTGGGACAGTATTGGGATGTGAGATGAAAGTTACTCATTAAATAATGAAAGGTTTTGTATGCCCACGCCGTTGTTCTTGTTAATGGCTCAGACATTGGGGTTGTGGGTG
>CALYTD010000213.1 GCA_945486445.1 uncultured Prevotellaceae bacterium | reverse complement strand
AGGTACTGCGTGATATGCGCCAGGCTGGCAGGTGTCATGTGAAGTATGAGGTAAAGCAAGGCTGCTTCCATATAACGGTAAGGTAGGCCGTAGGTTATGTGCAGTGCCCGTGGTGTCAGTAAGTGTAATAGATATTCAGGAATAGGGGAGTACACGCAAGAAGTGGCTGTGTCAAAAGTAACTGACAGCCTCTTCTTGCGTTATATTGTTATCTCCGTTCCTGGTTCCGCCTCGCCTGAGAGTATGCGTTCGCAGAGCACATCTTCGATGTGTGTCTGTATCGCACGTTTCAGTGGGCGTGCGCCATATTGTATGTCGTATCCTTCCTTCGCCAGTTTCTCCTTTGTCTCCTCTGTCACCGTGAGGGTGTAGCCACGGTCTGCCACGCGCCTGTATAGTGCCGCCAACTGTATATCCACAATCTTGCGTATTGCCTCAAGGTTAAGTTGGTCAAAGGTTATAATCTCGTCAAGGCGATTGAGAAACTCTGGTGCGAACTGCTTGCTGAGGCTCTTCTGTATTATGGAGCGTGCGTATTCGCGGTCTTTCTCGTTCATGTCCTTACCGCTACCGGACGCTGCCGTAAAGCCTACGCCGCGGGCAAAGTCTTTCAGTTGGCGTGTGCCTGCGTTGGAGGTCATGATGATAATGGTGTTGCGGAAGTCTATCAAACGACCGTTACCGTCAGTCATACGACCTTCGTCAAGCACTTGGAGAAGCATGTTGAACACCTTGCCGTTGGCCTTTTCTATCTCGTCAAGCAGCACGATGGAGTAGGGCTTTCTGCGCACTTTCTCCGTCAACTGCCCGCCTTCCTCGTAGCCTACATATCCCGGAGGCGCGCCAACGAGACGTGAGGTGTTGAATGACTCCGAGTATTCGCTCATGTCTATGCGTATCATAGCGTCACTTGTGCCGAACATCTCCTCCGCAAGTTTCTTCGCCAGATACGTCTTTCCCACGCCCGTAGGCCCGAGGAACATAAACACTCCTATCGGGTGGTTGGGGTCATGCAGCCCTATCCTGTTGCGCTGTATGGCGCGTACCATCTTCTCTATGGCCGTGTCCTGCGCTATTACGGAGCCTTTCAGTTTCGCTGCCATGCCTCTAAGTCTCTCTCCCTCGCTCTCTGCCATACGCTGTACGGGTATGCCTGTCATCCTTGCCACAACGTCAGCCACATCGTCAGACGATACCACCTCGCGGTTTCCTGTGTCTCCTTGCTGCCAACGGCTGTTGAATGTTGCCAACTCTTCTTCCAACCTTATCTGCAAGTCACGGCAGTTGGCAGCCAGCTCAAAGTCCTGGTTCTGTACTGCCAGCAACTTCTTACGCTTCGCCTCACGTATCTCCGCCTCAAGTTTCGTTATGTCCTCAGGCACATCCGCATGGCGCAGGTGTATGTGTGCACCCACTTCGTCCATTGCGTCTATGGCTTTGTCTGGGAACGCACGGTCTGTGACGTACCGCTGAGTCAGTTTCACGCAGGCATTCACCGCATCGTCGGTATATGCCACGTGGTGATGCTTCTCGTATCTTTCTTTCAGGTTCTCGAGTATTTGTATTGTCTCTTCTGGCGTGGAAGGCTCCACGATTATCTTCTGAAATCTCCGTTCCAGCGCGCCGTCTTTCTCAATGCTCTTGCGGTATTCGTCAAGCGTGGTGGCTCCTATGCACTGCACCGCACCACGTGCAAGGGCGGGCTTGAGCATGTTTGCCGCATCCATTGAGCCGGCTGCGCTGCCGGCACCGATGATGGTGTGGATTTCATCAATGAACATTATTATGTCCGGGTTCTGCTCAAGTTCCTTTATCAGGTTCTTGATTCTCTCCTCAAACTGTCCGCGGTATTTTGTTCCTGCCACCATGCTCGCCATGTCAAGGGAGACAAGCCTCTTGCCGAAGAGTATGGGTGACGTGCGGTGTGAGGCTATCATCTGCGCCAGTCCCTCCACAATGGCACTTTTGCCCACTCCTGGCTCGCCTATCAGGACAGGGTTGTTCTTCTTGCGGCGGCACAGTATCTCTTGCAGACGCATAATCTCCTTTTCGCGTCCCACTACCGGATCCATCTTCCCTTCGGCCGCTGCGGCTGTCAGGTCAATGGCGAAGGCGTCTATTACGGGTGTCTGTCGTGCGCCCGGTCCGTCCGTGCGCCGTGCGGTCTTGCTGCCCGGTTGCTCGCTGTTGGGCTGGCTTTCTGTTGTCTCGTCATCATCGTCGTCAGAGAGACTCATGCTTGCCTCTGGCGTTTGCAGTTCTTTCCCTCCTCCCGCTGTGATGTTGTCCTCTGTGCTGTCAGCGGTGGTTAGTGTGGTGTTATAGCCGTCTGTGTCAAAATTGTCAATGCCTCTTGCCAGACAGCGTGATACGTTACCATAGTTCATGTTGTTATGTTCTAATATGCTACGCGCCTGATTGTTGTTCACATCATGCAGTATTGCGAGCAGCAGGTGTTCCAGTCCTACGGTGTCTTTCCTGTCCATGCGTGCTTCAAGAGCAGCCAATCTCATCAGTTGGTTGGTCTTCTCGTCAAGGGCGGGATAGGTATCGCTGCTCTCGGTGGTAAGTTCTTCCGCCTGTATGTCGCTGTTGGCAGCGGCTACTTCGTCCTGCTTCAGACGACTTTCGCAGTCGATGGTGACATCGGTCTTGCTTATGTTCAACTGTCGCATTATCCTGTCTGCCACTGTGTCTCTCTGTTTTAGCAGCGCCATCAGCAGGTGCTCAGGCCTTACGGTGGTGCTTCGGTGTCGCCTTGCCTCCCGTCTGCCCTCATCAATCAGGGATGTTATGTTTTCTGAATATTTGTTGTGCACGTATAGTCCTCCTGTATCTTGTGTGTCTTGATGATAATTATTATACCCTTGTGAACTTACAAATATCATGCCAAAGGCCTTGTGCACTTACTTTTTTCGTTGTCTTCACGATGTATATCACGGGGATGTGGGAGTGGGGTGGGGACTGCTTTGCGGGGAGGTGAGCGGTATGTCGTTTTGTAAAAGATGGCAAATCATCCGGTAATCAGCACCTTTTCACCCAGTAATCAGCACCAGATTACGTCAGTAAAAATATGCTGCCGTAACGTAGTAAGGAGGTAAACAACGGTGATGTCGCCCTATATATAAATAAGGTGTAGATGGATTTTGACAGAATTGTTTTGTGGA
>CALYTD010000212.1 GCA_945486445.1 uncultured Prevotellaceae bacterium | reverse complement strand
GAGTCTGGCGGTGCTACTGTCATACGCAGACGGTCTTTGGGGTCACGTGTGATGTTGCCTTCTATTCGCCCACTGTCTTCGGTAAAGTGTCCCCAGACGAGGCAGTTGTAGGAGCGGTGTGTATTGTGGTTGAAGAACTGCTTGCCGAGACTGGACTTTGCGTCTGGTGTTTTTGCTACTACGAGCAAGCCGCTGGTGTCTTTGTCTATGCGGTGTACAAGGCCTACTTCTGGTGAGTTTGGGTCAAAGTCGGGCACATCTTTCATGTGCCATGCCACGGCATTGATTAGTGTACCGCTGAAGTTTCCTGCTCCTGGGTGTACTACCATTCCTGCTGGCTTGTTTATTACCATGAGGGCATCGTCTTCGTACACTATGTCAAGGGGTATATTTTCGGGGTATATGGTAGTGTCATGCTTGGGCTGATGCAGCATTAGTGTTATGACGTCTGACGGTCTTACCTTGTAGTTTGACTTTACTGTCCGCCCGTTGACATAAATAAAACCCGCCTCAGCAGCCGCCTGAATACGGTTGCGAGACGAGTGCTGCATCCTCTCGAAGAGGTATTTGTCTATTCGTACTGGAACTTGTCCCGAATCCACCTCACAGCGGAAATGTTCGTAAAGGGCTTCATCGCCCGTTGTTTGCGGGTTTTCGTCGTCTATTTCCAGTTCTTCTAATTCTTCTATGTCGTATGTATGTTTCATATATGTGGCAATGGTGTTGCCTTACTGGTGTTGTTCAGTCGTCTTTGCCGATGTCACGTATTATTTTTACGTGGTGTGTCCGTGGATTTGTAAAGTGGGGCTTTTTGTGATGGCATGGTGTTTTTGTGTGCCTGCCGGGCTGTTGTGATTGTTGGCGTCCCCTGCACTGTGCGCATTATTCTATTATCTCGAAGTCGTCGCCGCTACCGCCCACTTCTTCTATTATGAGTTCTTCACTGCCAGAGGTATTGTAATCGTCTGTACTGTATTCTTCTGGCATATCTGTCATATAGACGGAGTCTTCTGCGCTGCGTTGCCCGTTGCCTACCTGTACTGTGAGGCGGCTTTCTATGGATATGCGGTCTCCTGCTGATACGTGTTTGCCATTGACCACGATGCCATACACCCAGTCCTTCTCGCCAGAGACATACTGTGGCGGGTTTAGCTTGAATCCTAATGCCGAGAGACGTGCCATTGCTTCACGCAGGGAGCTGTTGTCTATAATGTCTGGCAGCACGAGCGTGGGTGAGTCAGTGGCATTGACGGTAAGGTAAATTGTTCTTCCGCTCTTTACCATTGTGCCTGGCTGCGGCAACTGGTCAAGTATTGTTCCGGGTGGAAGGTTCTTGACATAGCCGGTGTCATTGATGACAACGTCCATGCCAAGAGCCGTTAGTGCTTTCAGGGAGGCTTCGTATGAGTGTTTGCGCACATCGGGAATGGTGATTGACTCACCGTGATGCGTATATATGTTCATTGCCACATTTGCACCGATAATCATCAGTGCAACGACAATTGCCATGGCGAGAAGGTTCAGCCACAGGTATCTGCCCGTCAGTTTGCGTATGAATTCAGAAGTCTCCACTGCTTATGTTGTTGGTTGTTATGCGTTATCTGATGTCTATAACGGGCACTACGTCCTTATCGTTATATTCGAGGTTCTCACCTGCCATACCCCAGATGAAGGTATAGTAGTATGTTCCGCTGGCGGCGTGTATGGACCACTCTGGTGACATTATGGCCTGCTCGTTGTGCAACCATACGTTACGTGTCTCCTGTGGTTCGCCCATAACGTGGGAAATGGTCTGTCCCTCTGGGAGGTTGAAGTAATAGTAAGCTTCGATACGACGGCCGTGTGTGTGAGGCGGCATGGTGTTCCACACTGCTCCGGGCTCCAGTTGTGTGAGTCCCATCTGCAACTGGCAAGGGCCTTCTTGCAACGCATCGCGAACGATGAGTTTATAGATGGTGCGGCCGTTAGCCTCCTCCTTTGTTCCTACTGGTCCCCATACGGCTGCCTTGAGCGAGCCCTTTCGTCCGTCAAGGGTAACCCACTGTGTCTTGTAGTGCTTGTGTGCGGTAGCGGAATTGATGTAGAACTTGGCAGGATTCTTACCATCTTTTGAGCGGAACACCACTTCTTTGTTCACGTCCTTGTCCTTGTCTATATGACCACGGCCAATATATAGTGCTTCTTTTGGACCGAGGACATACTCCTTGCCGTCAACGATTACGGAGCCTTCGCCCTGTCCGCAGTTGATGATACCCATCTCACGGTTGTAAAGGAAGTAGGGCTCCTTGATGGTTTTGTCAACAGACAGACCGAGGGCGGTGAAGTTTTCTATCTTCAAGTCCTTGCTTACGGGCATCGCTCCACCAAAGATGAAACGGTCATACTGTGAGTATGTGAGGTTAATCTCGTCAGGTGACATCACCTTCTCCATCACGAAACGGTCGCGAAGGGTCTGTGTGTCATAGTGCATTACGTCACGAGGGTGGCACGCTGTTTGGAACTTCACGTTCTGCTGTGCCGATACATTGAGTGCTGCGAGAGCCAATGCAGCGATGGTTAATACTTTCTTCATTGCTATATAGTGTTAGTTTTGTTTTACAATTTTCTTTACTTCTTGTTGATACGCACACGATTCCACGCAACAAGGGCAATGGTCAAAATGGTGAGTATGCCTGCTCCGATATAAGAAAGATACCTCATGCAAGCGTAGATGGCAAAGGCTATGGGTGAGGAAGCGAAGTCAAGTGCTCCGGCACTGAAGCCCTCTGGCACTTGAACAGCCTTGTCGTCAGGGTGTGCGGCAGATACCTCATGGGCAGCAGAAGTGAAGTTGTCAGCCATAAGAGTTACGAAATAAAGGCCTATCGCCATAACAACAAGTCCTACAATGAATGACTTGACAACATTACCATTGGTATAAGGTAGCACCATAACAAAGACATAGAACATTCCTGCGAGTGATGCAAGCGGCAGGAACTGGTTGCCCGGAAGCACAACTGCCAGTACAAGTGTTACAGGAATGAGCAGAAGACTGACAATAAGAGTAGTAGGATGACCTATTACAAGGGCTGGTGACATTCCTATATAGAACTCCTTATCCGCGCCAAACTTCTTAGCAATGAGTTCACGCGTGGCCTCAGAAATGGGCTTCAGACCCTCGATGAAGAGGCTGGTGAT
>CALYTD010000211.1 GCA_945486445.1 uncultured Prevotellaceae bacterium | reverse complement strand
GACCTGGAGAGTACTGCAACTGTACCCACACCTCACTGATTCTGAACTTACCTTGCGAGCCCTCGGGCAATGTCTCTGTGAGCTTCTCAAAACGCAGATGGCCAGCGCCCTCATCCTCCTCAAATTTCAATCCAGCGTAAGTGGCAAATCCCCAGTCTTCCTCACGTACGAAGTCTATAGACTGGCGTTTGTAGAATGCCTGGTTCATCACCTTTGTCCATTTCCACGCAGCAAAGATGTTATCCTTGTCCACATTAAGGAACTTATCTGACGGTGAGCAGATGTCGTATGTGGTTGTGAACGATATGTTACGCATAGGGAACTCGTCTGGCGAATAAGCTTTCTTGTTAAACGAGTATGTAAACGTACCGCCATAGTAGTTGTTACCACTGCGGAAGCCATGCGCCACATAGCCTTTCACGAAGAAATGCGGTGTAAGGTTGGCTGTGGTCTGTGCTGACAAACGCAGACGGAAACCGTCAATATCATTTGATGATATCATGGAGTTGATCGGTCCTATGTCAACCTTGCTGGGGTTGTCACCCTTGGTGGTCTCCACATAGTTTTCCATCCCCGTCTTCAGTCCGAGCAGCAACCATCCGAAGCCCTTGGTGCTCTTCATACCCTGCAGGAACTTGTCCATGCCCTGCTCACCATTGGTAAGCTCCACCTCACGGTTAATCTCCCAGTATTCCTTGTCACGCATCTCTGAATAAGGGTCGCGTTTCTCTAATGCCTTTCCACGGAACACCTTCTCGTCAATGGGGTCAAATGAATAGTCTCCACGCCGGCTGGTCCGCCTAATAAGTAACTTCCCCCCCTGCCCCACCAAAGACATCTCTACCAGCATATCATTATTGATAAGCACCCAGTCACCTGACGGCAGACGGAGGTACTCCTGGTCTATCGACATATTACGCACGAAGTTGACATCAGAACGCTTAGGGATGCTGAGGTGTACCTTCTTTACGTGCAACGTGGAGTCCTTGAGTATCCACAGGTCACCACGGAAACCAAAGTCCTGCTGGTTGTTAGGCATGAAAAACACCTTTATGGAGGAATCCTTTTCCACCTCCAGCGTGTCCACTATATAGAAACGGTAGAAGCCTATAGCATCCTTGCCTATAGGCGAAGTAAACGGGAATTGCAGAAGACGTACCTGGTCATCATAGATATCTACTTCAGTAAACACCTCTTTAGCCAATGCCGTAAAGACATCACCCGTCTGTATCAAGTCATTTACACCCTTACTGTGCTCAGCGTCTATATATATACGTTCTTTCTCTGGTGCCTTACGATAGTAACGGTGCAATACCTTCTCATTGGTGATTACAGGCAACACCGCCTTGCCCGTTTTCGGATTTATCTCTATCTGATCCTTAAGCCACTGCTTCTTGGCATAGGCACCCTCTGTGAGTTGTTTCTCTGTAATTTCATTGAGCGAGATTGTCATCTTCTCATAGTTACGGTATTGGAAGAAATCCTTGTTCTCCAACTTCGTCTGCTGCTTGGCAGCAATTACACGACGCATCAACTCAACGGCAGGATTGTCCTTACGGGAGTATTTCGATTTCTTAGACCTCACGACAACCTCCTCAAGGTTCTTTGAGTCCGGTTTCAGCTTTACAACAAGATGTTTCAATGTACGGTCTGTCACGGCATACGTCTTAGGCTTGTAGCCTACGGCAGAGAACGTGAGGTTCCAGCCGATACGACGGTCTATTGAGAACTGCCCCCAACCGTCACTTACCACAGCATAATGGTGCCCACGATATGTGACACTGGCGAAAGAAATACTGTCGCCCGTGTCGGCATCAACCACCACGCGCGTTATCTGTGCCTTAACCGCTGTGGACAAGACACAAAGCAATGCGGTAAGAAATATTATTTTGATATGCTTTGTCATTTCACTCATCTTTTTTCCTTATTATTTCACTACCCATCAGGCACAACCTTTTCTTGTTAACATCTAATTTGTTGTGCAATATACAGATATACGATACAAATTTACAAAAAAAAGATGATACACCGCAAAACTATTTCCGCCCTTTGAAGTTTTCTCTATTATTCTTGATTTATAGCAATTCAAATACCATCCAGGTTATTCCCTGATTGCGAAAAACTTATCTGCTCACAAATGCATAACCACAGAATCAAGCCCAGTCCTAAGATTGCGATAATAAATGAGTTACAGCACAACACAGGTATAGCTTATGCTATCATAACAGTATAGATATGAGCCTTTCGCTTAATCTTCATATTGTGTAGTATCCTCTATTCCTGCCGCGGCAAGGGCCTCACGACGCTCCGTGCATGTACCGCACTTGCCACAATGCTTGTCGCCTCCCTTGTAGCATGACCACGTCCTGGCATAGTCTATGCCCAAACGTTTTCCCCTTATTGCAATGTCTGTCTTTGTGATATTAGTATATGGAGCGAGAATAGTCAAGTGTTCGTATGTGCCGGCACTGACAGCCTTGCTCATGGAGTCAACAAACTCCGGACGGCAGTCTGGATAGATAGCGTGGTCTCCGCCATGGTTAGCCATCATAACGTGTTTCAAGCCGTTGCTCTCGGCCAGACCTGCGGCTACGGCAAGCATAATACCATTACGGAATGGCACCACCGTACTCTTCATATTTTCATCATCATAACTGCCTTCTGGTATATCTTCTCCACCTATAAGCAGCGAGGACTTGAAGTATTGCTGCATAAACGACAGGGGGATTATGATATGCTTCACTCCCAACTGCTTGCAATGCCAGGCAACACACTCCACCTCCTTGGCATTATGCTTACTGCCATAGTCAAAACTTAATGCCACGGCTATTCTGTCCTTGTACTCGTACAACATTGTAGTGGAATCCATACCACCACTTAAAATAAGAAGTGAGTCTTTGGTGTTCATCGTTTACAATTTATAGTTTATAGTGTGTAGTGCATAGTGCATAGTTTCCAACACAAATGTTAACTGCGAACCATGAGCTATGAACTAATTAAAGAATGTCCAACTTAGTCCTAACCTCAGCACTCGCTGATTACGCGGATAATGAGGTGTGAGGAAATAATTAGGATTGCCACTACCGGCGTTCACATGACTCATCATGACAAAGAACCTGCAGTGTCTGAGTTTGAAATTACAATATGCGTCTATAATCGGATAGTTGCCTACCTCTGT
>CALYTD010000210.1 GCA_945486445.1 uncultured Prevotellaceae bacterium | reverse complement strand
CAAGGTCATAACTCCGCTATTGTAGATAAAGACGGTGACGCTTTCGTAATATATCACACCAAATTCAACGATGGAACGATAGGACATCAGGTGCGTACAAGGCAACTTTTCGTCAACGAGAAGGGCTGGCTTGTGGCTTCTCCGTTCAGGTTTACCGGCAAACAGACCACACAGGCAAAGATAGAAACAAGCAGATTATTCTCTGCTGAGGACATAGATGGTACATACAACCTGCTTATTCACCCTTACAAATTGGACCACAACACGATGCAGGAGGCTGTTCCCATAAAGGTAACACTATCCGCTGACGGTAAGATAACAGGCGACAAGACGGGTACATGGAAGTATTCGCAGGAGGGAAAATCATTCGTTACATTGATGATAGCAGGTGTCACATACTATGGTGTGGCACTGACACAGAATGTTGACGGTTACACTGACATGCCAGCCACGTGCATTACGGCCGTCAGCAACAGCGGTGTTCCTGCATGGTTATATAAATATCAGCCGAAAGCCGCAGTGGCATCGGCATACACTCCGTTTATGACTGACTATCTATTAGCATCAAACACCATCGCCAGCAGTGCTCCTACGGTTGACAATGTAACAGCGACATTCTACGTAACAAACGCTAACACTGGTGTGAAAGAGCCTGAGACACTGAGCGAAAAGGGCGTATATACCCCGACAACAGACGGACATGAAATCAATGTTGCAGTGCTTTTGGAAAGCGGAGACTACCGTTTCCTGTCAGAGGAATACACAAAGACCACCGCAACTGAGAGCGAAGTAATAACTACTCCAATATACTATCCGCAGTCAACAACACTAGATACAAGTGCTGGTTGGTGGTCAAACTTCTCCAATCTGGACTATACTCTTGAACAAGGAAAGAGCATACGATTCCTGTTCTACAACTACACAAACCAGCAGGCGTTCTATAATAACTGGTGTTTGTATGGTGCCAATGCCAAGCACAACGCCTATGGCTATACCGAATACTTCGGCATAAGGTGTGATAATTGGGACAATACGACAGGAAGCAATACAGGATGCACAAGTGATTACAACTGGAACACCTTCTCCTCAGACATGAATGGCTCACTGGTTGACATGACAGTGAATTATTCTGAGAACGGTGTCTTCACCATGAACAGCACCATTACCACTACAGTTGGTAAGATATACCACTACTCATACACAAAGACACTGACGGCAAAGCCTGCTTCTATCAACCTGTTCTTTGTGAACGAAGGCTCTTACATCGACGGTTCAAACGTGCCAACCGATGTTAATGTCGTAAAGGAGGCAAGCAAACCAGCATACAATGGCAGGATATATAATCTGGCAGGACAGCCTGTCACCAAGAACTATAAAGGCATTGTCATAATCAATGGCAAGGTTATCATTAACAAATAAACATAAAAAAAGAAATGAGTACGGGAATTATAATCCTTATCGTTGTTGTTGTTATCGCCCTTATGGTGGTAGGATTATACAACAACCTTGTTAAACTTCGTAATAATCGTGAAAACGCTTTTGCCAACATTGACGTGCAGTTGCGCCAGAGGTATGACCTCGTCCCCCAACTTGTTGCTACCGTCAAGGGCTACGCCACACACGAACGTGAACTGTTAGAGCGTGTGACCGCAGCGCGTTCTGCCGCTATGAGCGCAACCGGCATCAACGAAAAGATTGCGGCAGAAAGCCAACTCTCCGGAGCATTGGCAGGTTTGAAGGTGAGCATGGAGGCCTATCCTGAGTTGAAGGCCAACCAAAACTTCCTGCAATTACAGTCTGAACTGGCTGACATAGAGAACAAATTGGCCGCTACACGACGCTTCTTCAACTCTGCGACACGTGAGTTGAACAACGCAATACAGACTTTCCCTGGCAACATCTTTGCCGGAATATTCGGTTTTCACACGGAACCCATGTTTGAGATAGCAACAGAGGAAAGGGCTGCCGTAGAGAAAGCGCCAAGCATACAGTTCTAAACAGCGATAAGGCAAGGTGGCAGTCACAGTCCTTTGACATACAGACTGCTCCCTTGCCTATATTTTTTTACATAACCCTCAACCATTCTTTTCTGTGCAATACGTAGGACTTCAAACACAGATAAACCGCAACAACCACCTGAGCATATTGCTGCTTATCAGCTTCCCGTGCATCATACTCGGCACGGTGTGGGTATTTCTCGCCATAGTAAACTACTTGAACGGCGGCTACTACAACCAATATGGCGAGTTGACACAAGGCGTAGATACCGAGATTGTAAACTACTATTTCCTCCAATCACTGCCTTGGGTTGTGGGAGGTGTAGGTATATGGTTTGCCATAGCATACTTCGCCAACACCGCTATGGTCCGTGCTGCCACGGGTGCAAGGCCCTTGCAGCGAAAGGAAAACCCACGGGTATATAACATAGTGGAGAACCTCTGCATGACCTGTGGCATGGATATGCCCCAGATAAACATAGTTGACGACCCGCAACTGAATGCTTTTGCAAGTGGTATAGACAAGAAATCATACACCGTAACAGTGACAACAGGCCTGTTGAGCCTTCTCAATGACGAAGAACTTGCAGGCGTAATAGGTCACGAACTGACACATATCAGAAACCATGACACCCGCCTTCTGATAACAAGCATCGTCTTTGTAGGCATCGTCTCAACGATAATGAGCATAGTGATACGTATGCTTATAAACACAATGATATACGGTGGCGGTCACAACTCACGCCGTGACTCGAAAGAGGGCGGCAACGGTGGCGGCATGATAATAGTGATGCTGGTAGGTGCTGTATGCTGTGCCATAGCATATATATTCACCCTGCTCACCCGATTTGCCATCAGCCGCAAGCGTGAATACATGGCAGACGCCGGAGGAGCAGAACTCTGCGGCAATCCTCTCGCACTGGCATCTGCCCTTAGGAAGATTTCAGGAGACCCCGGACTGCAGAACGTTGAGCGTGAGGACGTAGCACAACTGTTCATCATACACCCACAAAGTCTGGCGGGAGGAGTAATGGGCTTCTTCAACAACATGTTCAGCACACACCCCGATACCAGAAAACGCATCGCCATACTCGAACAATTCTAATTATAAAAATGTCAACACAGATAATCTATTCAAAATACGATAAGAAGAAAATACCCAGCCTGCCACGAGTTCTTTTCCC
>CALYTD010000209.1 GCA_945486445.1 uncultured Prevotellaceae bacterium | reverse complement strand
CGGTAGTCACCATGCCAGTCTGGTTGCGGAACTATTGCCACCTTATAACCCGCAGCCTCAAGGGTACGACCTATCACGGCAGCACCAAACGAGGGGTGGTCCACGTAGGCGTCGCCAGAGAAGAGTATTATATCGAGTTGTGTCCAACCTCGAAGTTCACACTCTTTCTTGGTTGTGGGTAGGAAGTCAGTCAGCATTTTCTATCGGCTTGTGTTCCCCATAAAGAACAATGAGGTTATGAAGTGCTGTGGCCTTCATGTTTGGGTGATAGATTACGTTGAAGCAAAGATCCATCAATCCCTTGTCTGAGGCACTTGTTGACTCTACAAGTGATCGTACGTTGAGACGCAGTTTGTCAAGAACCGTATCGTCAACTATACCGTTACTATCAACAAGGTTACGAAACAAGGAGAAACGGTCTATGGTCTCTAAGTTCTCTGTTGTGATGTCTATGCTTCTTGTGCCAGAGGCATTTGCTATTATTTTGTACATAGTATTGTGATATTGTATGTTTTATTTTGTTAGGAAGTCCAGTATGCCACGCATTATAACGGCTCTTTGGGCGGAGTTGGTTATGCATTCAAAGGGGAATCCCATGGCAAAAGTATTGGTCGCTCCTTGATATGCTACCGCTGCAGTCTGTAAGTTGCGGTATTGCATTGCAACGAATGCTGTGCCCGTTGGTTGTAGTATGTCGCTCTGCAGTGTTGCATAATGGTTAGGGTTGAGGCTGTTAGTTATAGCGAGTGTCTGTTGTAATCCTGTGACAGTTGCATTGTCATAACGTATGGTTCCTGCGTGACTGGTGTGTAACAGGCGTTGCAGGAATGATTTTTCTTCCACTTCTTGCATGTCACTGCCTATGTATGAGCCACTTACCAATATGGCTCCATGCCCTTTCTTCTGGTAGTCCAGCAGTTGCTTCTGCATCTGTTTTGTAAATGTTTTATATATGTGTAGTGTGTTGTCTGTATAGCGTTCGTTGCCGAGTATAAGGTCAATGACATCATAATCGGTTAGTGTGACACCTCCCCACTCCGCCACTGACTTTGTGGCACTTACAACATTGTATTTGTATGAGGAAAGTATCGCAAGTGTATGTTCTGCAACATAGTTAAAGTTGTTGCCTGCAACGAATTGCCCTGCTAACTCTTCACCACAATATCCGAATGTGCCATATCCTTCTTTCCCTGCTGTCTCGGTAGAGAATACTTGTTGTGTGCCACTCCATCCAGCAGTTAGCCCGTATGAAACACCGGGGTCAGAGTAAAGGTCAAATCCTTTTTCTGTAAGTGTGTTAATCTGTGCTGGGCCTGATAGACGCTGGAATCCGTTGATTATCATTACTGTTTTTGCTTCTGGACCATGCCATACAACGCACAGTTCCTCCGTAGGAAAACTCTCTCCTCCCGCATTGACAGCTGTAATACGGAAGCGATACAGCAGGTCTGGCTCCAGTTTCTGTTTGTATGAGGTGTTTCCTGTGTTTCTGCCATTGTCATAGTCAAATCCCCCCATTGCCATATACACATTGTATGATGTTGCGTTTGCAGAGGATTCTTCTTTGTCTTTCTGTGGCGACCATGCCAGTATTGCATTTCCTTGTTTGTCAAGAGTGATATAGAAGTTTACTGGAGCAAGTGGCGATACCACTGCTTTCTCCCCATGTGCTTCTGCTTCATAGCGCAGTATTGTCTTGTATATGGAGCGTGCCAGTGTAAACTTGAAGTCTGGGTCATGTCCCAGTCTCATATCTGGGAAACTCTGATGTGATAGTGTTTCAAATATTGCCGATGGCATTGCTGGCAGTCGTGTCTCCGAGTAGTTACGGTCATAGAGGTCTCTCCATGTCCAATTGCCGTATTGTGCCTTTATGTCTTTCTTCGTTTGTTCCAACAGTCTCTGGCACAGTTCTTTTGAGTGTGTTCTTTCCGCTCCTGCATCGAGCTTGCCGTCGTTGAAGTCGGTGGTGCATATTGCAAGAGAACCATATATTGATTCCATGTCTTTGTCAAATCCTGCGTCAGAGTGTATGGCGAGACAAAGGTCTATGGGGACGTTCTTTCCCTCCTTGTTTGGGGCGTATGGTGAGCCTCCTGCAAGCCAGTTTGTCATCAGTGAGCGGCTGTTGATGTCATCTTTATAGTCATCTTCTCCCTGATATAGTGAGTAGAGAGAGTATGGTACTCCTGCCCATTGCGCGTAATACCTTGCGCCTTCAAGGCAGCGTGGCATGCCGCTGACACTGCCTCCACGCTCTATGTTACCCATGCCACCCCCAAAACGCACGGCGTCAGTGGTCACAACGCCTTTTGATGATGATTGTGCTGATACTTCTACACGGTTGTATGGGGAGCAGCCTGCGTCAAACTCAAAGGTTCCAAGATATACCCATGTGTTGCCACCCATCTGCTGATTGACCCTGTATTCGGTGCGTTGCCCTTGGTGATGTACTATGTATAGTGCGTCATCGACGCTGTTTTCTAATGTGGCATAACTTACATACACCGCATAACGTCCTGTCTTCGGGAATATGGGTTGGTAGGATACGCTGCTGGCATTGGCTTCTTTTGTTGTAGAAATCTGCCTCACCGTTCCTTTTTCAAAGGGGTTATATCCATCGGTAATAGTCCCTATTGGCATGGCAAAACCTGCAGTGGCGGCTGTTTTCCATCTTCCTGAATGTGTGGTCTCTTTATAATATTGTGTGTTGTCGTCGTTGTCAACTATCACTTCTTCCGTTTGCCAGTCTCTTTCTCGTGGCGTGAATACATTTGCTCCTGCCCGCTCCAGCATGGGTATGAGGTATGGTACTACTATGGTCTGCGTGAATAAATCCTCGTTTGTGCAGAACATATTTGGCCTTTGCCATCGCCATTTGCCTTTGTTGCCATCATAAAAGCGGCCGTGACTTGCCCACAGCGAGATATGCCTGCCTTGCAGTCCGTTGCTGATTGTGTGTGGTAATGATATGTTTGTTACCCAGGGTCTGCCGTCATAACTTACTTTACCCCACCAACCGTGTTTGCGTTTTTTCTTTGATTTGCTTTTCCCGTCATCCTTGCGTGGTTCTTTCTTGATGAGGCTTTCTATGGTTACTCCCCTTGTTATGATGCGCACATCGTAGTTAGTGTATTGTTTTGGCAGGGCTTTATGAACTTCCTTAGTGGTTTTACGGTATATC
>CALYTD010000208.1 GCA_945486445.1 uncultured Prevotellaceae bacterium | reverse complement strand
CGACATTCACAGTGCTTTCCACACTACTTAGCTACGCCTCCGTCGACACTATGGCAGGGAGAAGCAGTATAAAACAGGCTATTGTATATAGGAACGAACTCCATAACGTAAGAGAGAATATCTTACCCTTATGGCGAAAACCTTTCTTATATGCTTCCTTAAAGTCAAATGCCCGCATCTGTTCAGCGTCACCCATCACGTTTGAGGGTTTCATCATCCTGCAATAGAACGTATATATAATAGGTGTAAGGAACACTGTCAGAATTATACCAAGTAGCACTATGCCACATACAGCAAGTATCTTGTACTCCATTGACAACCCGCTTATATACATAACACATGGTTCTACGATTGGGAATCCTGGCATATATAGCACCAATACCCATATATAATATGGCATACTGCGCCATGCCAACTGCATGGTACGTATCAGTGAACGTTTCCACATTGTCACTTTCGTGACGGAAACGTCCTCTGGCTTAGGGAGTTCAAGCGCAGTTAGGCGTCTGAACATCAAGAACATCCTTGCCTTGGCAATAACAACTGCAAACCATGTAAGTGTAAACAGTAGCATGGCTACAAGTATCTCTTGCAGTGACACCATCCCCTGCGCCATCACAGCGACATTTAGTTTTACGTTATATGCGTATGACAAAACACCTAACAACGATGCTATTGTGAAATAGGGTATCAATACTCTAACCACAAGCAACAACTGCTTGGCAAGGAAAGAATATCCCTCGCACACACATGATGTAAAAGAATGTCTCTCAAACAAAGATATTTTGTCCATGCCTTTATCCTTTCTTGCTTAGACAGTTATTGTTATGCGCTTACTTTTGTTTTTTCAACTCTGCTACGGTCTGTTCCAAAGCAGCAATCTTCTCCAAGGTATCTTGCTCCTTCTTTCTTTCAAGTGCCACTACGGCCTCTGGCGCATTGGCCACAAATCGCTCGTTGGCAAGTTTTTTCTGCACACCTACTATAAAGCCACGCAGGTGCTTCAGTTCTGCCTCTGCCTTCGCTATCTCAGCCTCAACGTCAATAAGGTCGCCAAGAGGTACGGCATATTCTCGTGTTCCTATCATGAAAGAGCTTGAGCCCTCACCCTTCTGAGCAACGTATTCTATATCTGACAGCCCTGCCATCTTTTTGATAACAGATCCCAATGCTGGACATTTCGTCACTACCTTATCGTTCTCGCCTGTCACAACTACCTGCAACTGCAACGGCTCACGAGGCGCAATATTCTTAGTCTGACGCACACCACGCACACCTGATATAACCTGTTTTGCCTCGTCATACTGGGCAAGAAGATTGTACTCTGCCTCTGTTGGTTCATCAATTTTGCACACTGACACCATCAAAGACTCTCCTTCTTTTCTGTCAGCGATATGTTGCCACAACTCTTCCGTTATGAAAGGCATGAACGGATGTATTATATGCAGCAATTTGTCAAATATTTCCAGTGTTGCTTCTAATGTCTCCTTGTCTATCGGAGCCTGATAAGCAGGCTTAATCATTTCAAGATACCAGCCAGAGAACTCATCTGTAAACAACTTGAAAGCAGCCATCAATGCCTCGTTAAGGCGATACTTTGAATAGTCATCATTTATCTCCTTGTAGCAAGACTTGATTTTTACATTCATCCATTCAATACTCTTTTTATTTGACACTGGCTGTTCTATGTCTGCCGTTTGCCACCCCTGTACCAGTCTAAACGCATTCCATATCTTGTTACAGAATGCCATACCCTGCTGGCAAAGAGATTCGTCAAAGAGTATATCATTACCTGCTGGTGCTGCAAGCAACATTCCCATGCGCACACCGTCCGCACCGTACTTATCAATAAGTGCTATCGGATCTGGTGAGTTACCCAGTTGTTTTGACATCTTACGACCAAGATTATCACGCACAATTCCAGTGAAGTACACGTTACGGAAAGGCACATCATTCATGTATTCCTCACCCGCCATAATCATACGTGCTACCCAGAAGAAGATAATATCAGGCCCTGTAACGAGGTCGCAAGTGGGATAATAATACTTTATCTCATCATTTCCAGGATTACTAATGCCGTCAAAAAGCGATACAGGCCACAGCCATGAGGAGAACCAGGTATCAAGTGCATCCTCATCACGTCTAAGGTCATCCATTGATAACTCAGGCATTCCGTATTTACTGCGTGCCTTTTCTAATGCTTCCTCCTTTGTCATGGCTACAACATAACGTTCTTCCTCTCCTTCTGCAGATGGAAGATAGTATGCTGGTATGCGGTGTCCCCACCACAACTGGCGCGAGATACACCAATCCTGTATATTCTCTAACCAGTTTCTGTATGTCGTTATATACTTTGCCGGGTAGAATTTTATCTCGCCATTAAGTACTGGTGGCAGTGCTATGTCTGCGAAATGCTGCATAGAGAGGAACCACTGCATACACAGACGAGGCTCTACTGCCGTGTCGGGGTTACGCTCTGAATAGCCCACCTTGTTGTCATAGTCCTCTATTTTCTCCAACAGCTGTGCCTCACCGAGGTCCTTTGCTATCTGCGTGCGTACCTCCATTCTATCCATGCCCACATACATTCCTGCGGCCTCTGATATTGTTCCGTCAGCATTGAAGATATCTATGGCCTCCAATTTATGTGTCTTACCGAGGTTATAGTCGTTCACATCATGTGCTGGTGTTACCTTCAAACAGCCTGTACCAAACTCAATGTCAACATATCTGTCCTCTATTACAGGTATTACCCTACCTACAAGCGGTACAATCACTTTGTGACCTTTCAGCCATTGGTTCTTAGGGTCTTTGGGGTTGATACACATTGCTGTGTCACCCATTATCGTCTCTGGACGCGTTGTGGCAACAACAGCATAATATCCCTTGTTATCCTTGTGTATTACCTCACCCTCTTCGCCAGTAGGTGTTACTGTTTCTTGATCTGCTACATAATATTTCAGGTAATAGAGTTTTGATTTCTCCTCACGATAAACCACCTCTTCCGTTGACAATGCTGTCTGCGCCTTAGGGTCCCAGTTTATCATTCTCATACCACGATATATAAGACCTTTATCGTATAGGTCCACAAAAACCTTCAACACAGACTCGGAACGTTTCTCGTCCATGGTGAATGCGGTGCGGTCCCAGTCGCATGACGCACCTAGTCGGCGTAACTGTTTTAGTATTATTCCGCCGTGTTCATGTGTCCAGTCCCACGCATGTTTTAGGAACTCCTCA
>CALYTD010000207.1 GCA_945486445.1 uncultured Prevotellaceae bacterium | reverse complement strand
TCCGCATACACCACCTTCGTGTTAGGCTGTATTGCCTTCTCCAATGCATCGAGGTCATTAACGTTAACTATCGTGTTTGTCACGCCTTGGTTTGCCAGTGTGTGTGTGATAAGGTTGAAACTACCGCCGTAAAGGTTATCAGCCGCAACGATATGGTCACCGGCGAGTACTATATTCTGCAAGGCGTAGGTTACCGCTGCCGCGCCACTTGCCACCGCCAGACCTGCCACACCGCCTTCAAGGGCTGCTATACGGTCCTCGAACACACCCTGTGTTGAGTTTGTCAAGCGACCATAAATGTTGCCTGCGTCACGCAGTCCGAACCTGTCAGCAGCGTGTTGTGAGTTGCGGAACACGTATGATGTGGTCTGATATATTGGTACTGCGCGTGAATCTGTTGTGGGATCCGCCTGTTCTTGCCCTACATGCAATGCGAGGGTCTCAATGTGTAAATTCTTCTTTGTGCTCATAATTCAATCAGGTATTTAGTTGTTTAACTTTTTCTGAGTGCAAAGTTACGGCTTTTTCCCGCCCCTGCAAATACCCAATGTTTGTGATATGTGCCCCTAATAGTTGTTATCAGGCATCACTTCTTGCAAGAAAATGGCATCCAGAGTGAACGTCGCGGCATCGTTGGTGGAGATTACGGGGAGTCTTAACTTCAAGTCTCTCAATGCTTTATCATAATACTCCCTCTTGCCCGTGAGCCAATAGGCGTATGCCTTCAAGCGCGGCACACGGAAGTGGTTGTTGCTTATGGCAAGTGCTTTTTCCTTATATTCAGCCGCATGACTCAGCCACGCCCTGTTCCATTCTGGTGTTGAAAGTGACATCATCATCTCGTTCATCATCTCAAATCCTCCCATGATTGAGAGCAGGTGGTTGGTATTCTGCACCGCACTGTCGCCTTCCCATGTCACTATCCCCGTGGCAGGGTCATATCCCAACGCTTTCGGTCCGCTGAAAAGTCCGTGCGGCATAGCGGCAATGCTTCTCATGCCCGCAAGTATCTTGTCACGGTAAGCGGCGTTACCCGTGCGCTCCCACTCCGTAAACCAGTTTCCGGCATACGCCATCCAATCCGGTCCTACACGCAGCCGTGCCGGTGCGGTACACGGGTATAGGGCAGAACGGGGCTGCGCCAGACGCATTGGGTCAAGGCTGTAAAGCAGGGTGTCAGCGTCAACCACCTCACGCATCACGTCTCCCATCCTCTCATCGGCGGTAAGATAATAGAGAAACCTGTTCCAGAACGCCTGCGAAATACGTGCCTCTTTCGCTCCGCAACCCCAGTGCAGCACGTTGTGGCGGGTGCCAAGCCCGGCGTGAGGACCACGGTGGTAGCAGTCAACCTCGGCATTATGGCGGCTCATAGCCACCGCCATTCTCCATGCCTCGGCATCACCTGTACGCAGGAACTCATACCACAGCATGGCAGGAGTGGCCAATTCCGTGTTGTCCCACGCATAGCCTCCCACATCATATCGCCATTCACCGCGTGAGGAGTCGTAGGTATGCATCACGTCACCATAGTTGAAGAAGCCGTACCACGAGTGCAGTTCCTGCTGCCGGGCATAGAAATCCTTTATCTTATATAATAATGTGTCGATAGCCGTTCCCTTGTCAAGGCTCCACATTCCGAATGCCCTTTTTGCATGAAGGTATTGCGGTTGTGGCACATACTGCGGATGATGCGTCAGCAATGGCAGCGCACTCCTCATGGAGTCCACATCCATTGCACTAAGGGTAATGTATATAGTTGACGTCCTTGCTATGCCATACGCCGTGCTCATGCCTTCCTGCACATCCTCGTATGCAGCCTCCAAGCCATGCGGTATGGTGTCATAATGTGCGAACGACATGGCTTCTGCCTCCTTACTCCACAGATATAGGCTCACCAATGCTTTGTCTCCGCGCGCATTGTCAACCTGTAACGTTGATGGATATGACTGCCAGAAGTCCGTAAGATGAAACGCCACACCCTTAGTCCTGTCTCCTACTGCCACCATTCCCGGTGCGCGGCGTCCTTCTATCGTTCCTATCCACGGCGACTGGTCTGTGGATCTTTTCCTCACAGAAAACCCATTTGGCGAGAGTTGTGATAAACGAAAACCATCCCATGCGGCTATCTGCGCAACTATCTCACGGCTCTTTGCGTCTGCTGGACGGCCATTGCTGTCCATTCGTATAAGCCTACGAGAAATGAGAGGCTTAACGTCCATCTTTATCGTTTGCATGGTGTCTGTAAGGAACATCACACGCCTGGTATAATCCTCACTCTCCATAGGGACCTCAAACTTCAATGCCAGAGAGCGTAATCCGTCAGCATTAGTCAGAGAGTCAATAAATGCCGTGTGTACTATCTTTATCTCATTACTCCTCCTGTATGTATATATACGTAATAAGAAGTTGTCACCCAACGCTTTCCAGCAATCTCTTACAGTTCCTGATTGCTCTCTTACTATCTCCTTGACAGGCTGTCTCACACCGTTACACTCTACCCAACCTTTTGTCATCAAGCATCTGTTGCCCACGGTTATGCTGTCAAACAATGCCCCGTCTGTTGCGGGGTATAGGGTCAACGTCTGCTGACTGTCGCCTGTATCCTTTGTCTTGCGTTTTTTCTTCGCAACGTCTGCCTTCTCCTTTCCATGCTTACAAACGCTGACCTCTCCCTCTCCCTGCGGTATTACGGCAGCAATGGCCTTCCACTTAACCGTTCCGTCAGGCCATGAGGCTAACGTCCACTGGTCTGAGGGGTGTATTCTGTCGCCTACTTTCAGTGTCAATAATGCGTCTGCAGAGAGTTCTCCCTGCGCAAAAGGTATGCCGAAAGTGGAAGGTCTGGAAGTGGCCAACGGGCTGGTGGCAGTGTTATGAGGTGATGCCTGCACGTTGTTTAACAATATATCAGCCGCATCCGTGTCCATGCAGGAATACCTGAAATTGCGGAGTTGGGCATGGGCCAACGTGGTGCGGAAGCCAAAATATCCTGAGGTGAGGGGCTTAGGGTCTGCGAAGTCAACAAGGCACTCTCCGTCTATGGTGTAACGCACACGCCCACCCACGGTCTCCAACCTGACTTTGTACCAGTGGTCGCCCTGCAACAGATGTTCCTTGTCTGTGTATTCGCGCAATATTGCAGGACGGTACCTGGCTTCCGTCACTCCCCTTGCGTCACCGTCATAGCGGCGGAAGCGCGTGGTGCTGTTGTGATTTCCTCCATATCCCACATAGTACAACTGCAT
>CALYTD010000206.1 GCA_945486445.1 uncultured Prevotellaceae bacterium | reverse complement strand
TGGCCGTCTGCGGCTGGAACATACGTATCACGTCATCTACGAAGGCTATCATGTCAGTCTCCTTCATCAGCATGTTCATCTGCCCCTTGTCTATCTTTCGTATGTCCATTATCTGGTTAACGAGGTGCAATATGCGCTCTGCGTTGCGGCGTATGATGTCGTATGTCGCCCTGCGGTGTGAGTCATTATCCTCCTTCATGAGCTGCAACAGCGGTGTAAGAATAAGTGTCATCGGTGTGCGTATCTCGTGACTGAGGTTTATGAAGGAGCGAAGTTTCTGCTCACCCATCTCCTCCGCGTGTATGTGTTCACGCAATTCCAGTTCCTCCTTGTTGCGTATTTTGAGGTAACGCAGGTATAGCCACGCTGCTGCGAGCACCAGAAAGAGGTATATTGTGCGTGCTATTGGTGTGAAATACCATGGGTTATGTATTACAATGAGGAACTCCTTGGCCTTTGATGGCGTGCCGTTGTCAAGGGCTTCTATGCGGAATCGGTAGTCGCCGGGCGGCATACGGCTGAGTGTTATCTCGTTCTTTCCGGCTGGAAGTGTTATCCAGTCGTCGCCGTTGATGCTGTAACGGTAGGCTATATGGCGCAAGCCTGAGTAGGTAAGAGTGGAGAATCGCAGTGTGATGGTGTTGTCTTCGTGACAGAAGTCGAACCTCGGTGCTTCGGTAATGGCTGTGTCGCATATCTCGAAGAAGCCTGATTTGTCTCCTGCTTTTATTCTCTCTCCGCCCACAAGTATTTGTGATAACGCCACGTCCAGTTTCTGCTGCTTGTGTGTCAGGCGCTGGGGATTGAAGAATGTGAGGCCCATTGTTCCGCCGAAGTACAGTGTTCCCTCTGCGTCTCTGCATGAAGTGCCCTCTGAATATTCGTTGCGCTGTATGCCGTCAGCCTCATAATAGTTCACGAACCTGCCTGTTTTGGCATCGAGGCTGCACACTCCTCTGCTGGTACTTACCCACACCTGCCGTCTGTTGTCAAACTCTATGGCCGAGACATGGTTGTCTGCCAGACCGTCGGCGGTGGTATATTTCTTTATTATATAGTCTTCTTTCTTCTCTGCCGGACCGCTGATATGATACAGTCCGAGTGTTGTTCCTACCCATAGTCCCATGTCCTTGCGGTAGCGTATGGCGCGTATTGCCTGCCCTTTCAGCAGACAGTTGCTGCCATTGAAGTTGTCAAGACGTCCTGTGCGTATGTCAAGGCATGAGAGGCCTGTTGTTGTTCCTATGAAGAGGTATCGCCCGTCGGGGTCCAGTTCCATCTGCATCACGAAGTCGTTGGTAAGACAGTTCATGACGGTGGTGTCCTCATTGTTGGTGGTGTATTCCGTCATACGCCCCGTGTTGAGGTTTATTCTCTTCACTCCACTGCCCAGTGTGCCTATCCAGAGGTCTCCGTTGCGCCCCATTTGCAGGTCGAATATGCTCTGGCTCTTGCCGTAACTGAATGCCGCGCGGTGGTATTCTCCCGTTGCGGTGTCCAGCCATCCGCAGCCACCGATGAATGATCCTATCCACAGTCGGCCGTTGTTGTCTTCTGTCATGGTAAGCACCGTGCCGGGAACGCTTTTTGGTGACGACGGGTCGGGGGCGTAGTGGCGCAGCAGTTTGCCGTTGGCGTCGAGGGCATACAGTCCGTCTTGGTCTGCTCCTACCCATAGTGTGCCGTTGCGTTGCTTGTAAACGCTCATCACGCAGGACTCGCCAATGGGGTTCAGAGGACCCATGTCACGGCCTATGCAGCGCACGGTGTTGGAGTATGTGGGGCGCATGAACACGCCTTTTTGCAACAATGCCAGCCAGAGGTTGCCCGTACGGTCCTCCATGATGGAATATATCTTGACACGGTTCATGTCCACCTCGTTGCTGTACAGGTTGGTGGCGGTTAATAATCCCGTGCGGGTGTTGAGGTGTTTCAGGCCTGTTCCGTTGGTGCCCACAAGCAGACCGCCGTCCTTTTGGGCCATCAGTGAGGTGATGGAGAGGTTGTCGGTGAAGGGTACGAGGGTGAATCCGCGCCGTGAGGCATCGGCTTTGTATAGTCCGCCGTTGACAAAGCCGATGTAAATGTCATCGTTTTTGCTGACGGTCAGGGCTGAGTATGCGGTTGATTCCTTTATGACATACCGTCGCGCCTTGTTTCCTTTTATGGCGAAGACGCCGTTATTGTTTGTCACCACCCACAGTGTTCCCTTGCGGTCAAAGGCCAGCCGGTGTGCGAAGAGTATGCCTTCAATGTTGTCAAACGCCTTCTCCACCGTCCTTTCGCCCGTCACCTTCCAGATGCCACGGCCTGAGGTGCCGAGATACAGCGTGCCGTCAGGGGCGGTGCAGAAGCAGGTGACGTAGGAATCGAACCTCCCGCCCGACTCTCCCCCTAACAGTCCGCCGCCCATATGGGCTTTCATCACGGGGTAGATGCGGTTGTTCTTCATCACGGACAGGCCCGTAGGCGTGCCGATGTAAAGGTTGTTGTGGCGGTCCTGACACACGCAGTTCACATTGTCATTGGACAAACCGTCCTCTGTTTTGTAAACAAGGAACTGATAACCGTCATACTTATTCAGTCCGTTCTCGGTGCTCACCCATATAAATCCCTGCCTGTCCTGATACACCTCATGTACTATGCTGCTGCTCAGCAACTCGCTGGCATCATACAGCATACCGCGTTGCGCACGCAGGGTAAGAGCATGGAACAGACTGGTTACGAGTATAATACAAAGTAACCTGGATTGGTTAGTTAACAAGGTCATAGTTAGTTAGACTATATAAATATGTTGCAAATTTAGTGTTTTTTTCTGGATCTGCAACAAGGAAATAACATTTTTTTTGTTTTTACCTACCAGAACCATGGTATTTACGGGCAAAAAGCGGTGCTGACAGAGCGTTTTACAGGCCATAACAGCCGTGCGGCGTCAGCTCATTAAGAAGTTCTCCAATAGCAATCAGCACCTTTTCACCTCGCAACCAGCATCTTTTCACACAGTAATCCAGGCCTTTTTACACAGTAATCAGCACCTGATTGCTAAGTCCTTTATAACCTCTTACGTTGTAGGCAATTATAGATTTCTCACAAAACCCACGGCGAATAACGATGGCAGAAAGGGTGGAAAAACGGGGTGTAGATTTGTGTCATGCGGACTTTTCACGCAAGAACATGATTCCAAGGGGTACGGAGAGGTAATGTTATATTTACGAAAGTTTTTGGAACAAGAGCGAAAGCCAAAAGTAAGGTTGTAAC
>CALYTD010000205.1 GCA_945486445.1 uncultured Prevotellaceae bacterium | reverse complement strand
TTCTGAAATTGACGTGGATTAATTCCAAATAAATTCCTATCTTTGCATCATAAAACAAAACAACAGTATTAATCTTATAAACATTACACATTATGACAACACAGTACGCTGGCACACAGACAGAAAAAAATCTTGAAGCCGCTTTCGCAGGTGAAAGTCAGGCACGTAACAAGTACACTTATTTCGCATCAAAGGCAAAGAAGGAAGGCTTTGAGCAAATAGCCGCAATCTTCCAACAGACAGCCGACAATGAGAAAGAGCACGCTAAGATGTGGTTTAAGGAACTAAATGGTATCGGTGATACCGCAGAAAATCTTGCTGCTGCAGCTGATGGCGAGAATTATGAGTGGACAGACATGTATGAAGGCTTCGCTAAGACAGCCGAGGAAGAGGGCTTTACAGCACTTGCTGCCAAATTCCGCCTTGTTGCTGCCATTGAAAAGCGTCATGAGGAGCGTTATCGCGCACTGCTCAAGAATGTTGAAATGTCAGAAGTATTTGCTAAGAGCGAGGTAAAAGTATGGGAGTGTCGCAACTGCGGTCACATAGTTGTAGGAGAGAAAGCACCAGAGATGTGCCCTGTATGTGCTCATCCTAAGGCATACTTCGAGATACACGTGGACAACTTCTAAGATATGAAGATTAGTGGTTTGGTGGTTTGGTTATTTAACTATAACTACCACCAACCACTAAACAACTCTACTATATTGCTTCACTATATGAAGCACCAATAGCAAACAATCATACTACTAACTTAAACTAACAGGAGGAAATTTTTATGAGAAGTATCACGACATTTGACTTGCAGTATGCACACCGTTTCTACGGATTCAAGGGTGAGGCTCAATATTTGCACGGACACACAGGTGTTCTGACCATAGAAGTGGAGGATTCTGTAAACGAAGGAGTAAACATGGTATATCCTTGCAACGAAATTCAGAAGGTTGCATGGGACGTATTGAAGAACTTTGACCATGCACTTATCCTGCGTCAGGACGACCCTCTACTGCCAGCAATACTTGACGTATATGAAAAACAGGGTATTAAGAATGGTCATCCGCAGAACACTATGAAAGGCGCAGCGTTCAAAACGGAACTTGCACAGGCATATCCAGACTGCCGCCTTGTAGTTACAAAGGAGACCATGACCGTTGAGGGAATGATAAAAATAGTCTATGAACTTTTGAAAGACAAACTCAATATAGCAAAATTGACATTCACCAGCGGTGTTAACGCTGCATGTCAGGAGTATGACACTCGCAAGAATATAGACCGTTGCCCACTCTGTGGTATTTCACTTGATGAGAACGGTGTATGTCCAAAGTGTGGATATAAAAAGAGATAATCGTTCTAAACCTAACAAGCGATTCAGGATAATATAGAAACAAAGATATGACAAAGGGGTGTAACACTGTACTTAATGTTACACCCCTTATGTTTATCCCGACAGTTAGCGGTATTATTAGAGAATGGAGCAAGTGTTGTCAGTTCTTTGCTCCTGGTGCAGCATCATTTCCTAGGCCTCCATCTGTATTTGTTTTTACTGTTGTACCCTTACTCCTACCTGCCAATGCTTCTTTAAGAGCATTACCTTTCAGGGCATCAAAAGGAAGATATTCACGGTGCAATTCTGACACATTGTGTGTCGTGAGCCCCTTGACGGAGGCTTTGCGAGGACCGGTTATGTCAAGCACCACTATGTTATTCTTACCTTTACGCAACCAACACCCAGGCAAATAGAGTGTTTGTTGTGGACCTACGGACCAGAAACGACCAAGACAGTGACCGTTAACCCATACAAAACCTTTACCCCAGGTGCTCATATCAAGATAGGTATCTCCAATTTTATTGATATTGAATGTAGAGCGGTAGTAAGTTGGTTCTTCCGCATTTGGTTGGGCTGTGGTAAAGGACAGAACGTCGCTACTCAGTGATACGGGGAAGAGTCTTACCTCCCAGTTTTTGAGGTTATATGTCACCTCATGTGCTCCCTCTGTGGAAAGCAGTTCCACGCTCCTTGTTATTCCCTTGGGGTCATGTATTAGTTTGCTGTAATTGATACGTCCCATAGCCTCGATAAATATGTCGAGCCTTGCTCCTTCTCTTACGTTCTGCTTCAAACGTAATGTTGTTTCATAACCGTTGCCTCTATATAACTGACCAATTCTTTTTCCATCTATATAGATAATGGCATAGTCACACATATCATTTATCTGCAATAGCGTTCCTGCCTTGACAGCAGGCAGCGTGGTAGTGTACATTATACTACCGTAACCTTGTCCATACTGTTCCATAGGCTCTATATTATGACATGCTATGGCTTGTGGAAGGTTTTCCTTGCTGAATAATGATGCGGTTTCCTTAAATGTTATCTCAGGTATGGTGACCACAGGTATAGCCTTGGGAACGGCGGGAAGTTTCTTGTCAGAATAATTCTGTAACAGCCTGCGTAACTGATAGTATTTTTCTGTTGCTGCTCCTTGTTCATTTATAGGTGCATCATAGTCATAACTGGTACAGTCAGGTGCAAATCCCTTGTTATTGGCTCCCGCCCAGTGAGCAAAAGAGGTTCCGCCGTGTGTCATGTATAAAGAAAAGGAGATATTGTTGTCAAGCATTGTTTTAATGCCATTAACCATAGCGTCAGCAGGTCGTGTTTGGTGGGCGCTTCCCCAGCCGTCAAACCAACCGCTCCAGTATTCTGAACACATCAGCGGAGCATCGGGACGTAATGCCTTTACTCGCTTGAACTGGTCAAGCACATTGGCACCTGTACCGAAATTCATAGTCCACAGAAGATCTGGCAGAGCATTATTCTCAAAGTTACTTGACCAATCACACTGGAAAAGTGTTACTTTGTCAAATCCAACGGAGCGCAGACAGTCTCGTATCTCACTGACATAGGCTTTGTCAGTGGTATAGGAGCCATACTCATTTTCTACCTGTACCATTATTATTGGTCCACCATTTTGTATGGTGAGTGATGCCAGTTGCTTGCCAACCTCTTTTTCAAAGTTCTTGACATGCTTCATGAAAAATGGGTCTTGTGTGCGTAGTTTAACATCCTTCTTCTTTAATAGCCACCATGGCAAACCGCCCATCTCCCACTCTGCGCAGACATATGGACCAGGTCGTACTATGACATACATTCCGTGCTTTTGCACCAGTCGGCAGAACTCTGCGACATCGTTGTTTCCGGTCCAATCAAATTTTCCCTCCTCTTGCTCATGTATGTTCCAGAATATGTATATACATATGGTAT
>CALYTD010000204.1 GCA_945486445.1 uncultured Prevotellaceae bacterium | reverse complement strand
GGAAGGACACAACGCCCTTGCAGAGATGCTTATACGCCGAGAAGTGATATTCGCAGAAGACGTTGAAAAGATATTCGGCAAGCGTCCGTGGGTAAGTAGGTCACAAGAGATAATAGAAAGCAACGCTCCCGCGACAGCAAACAATGAGCCCGCAGAGCACGATGACGTGCCTGCGGAAGACAAGACAACCGTAACCGACGGAGAGAAATGACGCTACTCACTAACCTAATAACTAAAAAACCGCAAACTTAACGATTCGAGGTTACAGGCAGAAACCACATAACAACCAATCATGAAGAATTTTATCATAAGAGCGATAACAGGTATTCTGTTCGTGATAGTACTGTCAGCAAGTTTCATTTCACCGCTGACAATGACGGTATTGTTTGCCATCATCACAGGAATGACAATCTGGGAGTTCACTGGACTGGTAAACAATAAGGAGGGAGTACAGGTAAATCGCTTCATCTGCACGGCCGCCGGAGTATTCTTTTTCTTTGCAGTAACAGGCTACTGCGCCGACATTACGACGTCAAACGTATTTATTCCCTACCTCATCACGGTGATATACCTGTTCATTAGCGGCCTTTTCACAAAGAATACAGACCCTGTCAACGACTGGGCCTACTCCATGATGTCACAGATGTACATAGCCCTTCCGCTGTCATGTATATCCGTTCTCTCCTTTATCAGCATACCATCAGGGTACATTGTGTACAATGCCCTACTGCCGTTGAGCATCTTTGTGTTCCTATGGATGAACGATACCGGTGCATACCTTACCGGATCGCTGATTGGAAAACACAAACTCTTCCCTCGCGTAAGCCCCGGCAAGTCGTGGGAAGGTAGTGTTGGCGGCACAATCATAGTGCTTGCAGTGGCTATTCTCATTGCATGGATAGACCAAAAAGCCCTTCTTGCCGGTCTGGGAGTGCCTGATTCTGGCCTCACCACATTGGAATGGATGGGCTTAGGAGCCGTAGTAGTAGTGTTCGGAACGCTCGGCGACCTTGTAGAAAGCCTCTTCAAGCGCACTCTCTCGGTAAAAGACAGCGGACGAATACTGCCCGGTCACGGAGGAATGATGGACCGTTTCGACTCCTCGCTAATGGCAATTCCTGCATCGGTGGTATATCTCTACACCCTGACAGCAATAGGATAGATACAATAAAAACATCATATACGATGAAAAACCTACTGACATCACTGTTTCTTTTCATCGTCTGCACGATGCAGGCACAGTATCCTATCACGCCTGTCGCCTTCACATCGGTGAAGGTTGCTGATGCTTTCTGGAGTCCAAGACTGCAAGCCAGCCGCGAGGTAACGATACCTTTGGCATTCAAGAAATGCGAAGAGACGGGACGATACCGTAACTTTGAGATTGCCGCAAGGCAGTTGTCGGGTGAGAATACGGAGGACATCAAGGTGCAAGGGTTCTCCTTTGACGATACTGACGTGTATAAAACAATAGAGGGAGCGAGCTATATTCTGCAAACATATCCTGATAAAAAACTGGCGGCCTACATCGATTCCGTCCTTGATATAGTGGCAAGGGGCCAGGAACCTGATGGTTATCTCTACACCGCCCGCACCATGAACCCTAAGCATCCGCACGGTTGGGCAGGCTCAAAGCGATGGGAAAAGGTGGAGGAACTGAGCCATGAGTTCTATAATCTGGGGCATCTTCTTGAGGCAGCGTGTGCGCATTATCAGGCAACAGGCAAACGTAACTTCCTCGATATAGCCATACGCTACGCTGACTGCGTATGTAAAACGGTGGGACCAGAGGCTGATCAGTTGCACCTTGTGCCTGGTCATCAGATAGCAGAGATGGGCTTGTGCAAGTTATACCTCGTGACGGGTGACAGGAAGTATCTTGATCAGGCAAAATACTTCCTCGATATGCGTGGCAAGACAGCACGGAGAGATGCTTACAGTCAGGCTCACAAGCCTGTGACAGAGCAGGAAGAGGCTGTCGGACATGCCGTGAGAGCGGAGTATATGTATAGTGGTATGGCTGACGTGGCGGCCCTTACCGGCGACTCTTCGTACATAAAGGCGATAGACAAGATATGGAGTAACATTGTAAACAAGAAACTCTACATCACTGGTGGTGTGGGAGCACGCCATGCGGGGGAAGCGTTTGGAGCGGACTATGAACTCCCCAACGCCTCGGCCTACTGCGAAACGTGCGCACAGATAGGCAATGTCTATACCAACTACCGTCTGTTCCTGTTGCACGGACAGTCTGTTTACTACGACGTTCTGGAGCGAACGCTGTACAATGCGCTTATCTCCGGCATCTCATTACAAGGTGATGGCTTCTTCTATCCTAACCCTTTGTCATGCCGTGAGGAGTCAAAATACGCCCGCCAGCCGTGGTTTGGCTGCGCCTGCTGTCCCTCAAACATCTGCCGTTTCATCCCTTCACTGCCCGGTTACATATATGCCACGCGGCAAAATGCTCTTTATGTCAACCTGTTCATGGGCAACACCGCCACGATGAAGGTCGGCGGTAAGGCCATCACCATACAACAAGAGACGCAATACCCTACTGACGGCAACGTGAGGATAAGCATTGTGAAGGGTTCTGGCAACTTCTCCATGAAGATACGCGTGCCCGGCTGGCTTGGCAACAGGCCTCTTGCCAGTGATCTATACCTATATATTGACGGGAAAACGTTAGGCTACAGCATCAAGGTCAACGGCAAGTCCTACGACGTAACAGACGCATCGTTGACTGACGGCTATGCTACCATCACCCGCAAGTGGAAGAAAGGTGACGTGGTAGAGGTACATTTCGACATGGAGGCACGCCTTGTCAAGGCCAACGACAAGGTCTCTGCCGACCGTGGCAGGGTGGCAATAGAGCGTGGGCCACTGGTGTATTGCGCAGAATGGCCTGACAACGAGGCTGACATCAGCACCTACCTGCTCAACCAACAGCCGCAACTGAAGATGGGTTCACAGCCAATAACGATAACCGCTGGGCACTCCGTGACACCTATCACCGCCAATGCGCAGAGCCTTTCATACGGTTCTGACGGCAGGCTGCACACCACCGACCGCACCTTGACACTGATTCCATACTACGCATGGGACCACCGCGGGCAGAAAGGCGGTATGGACGTGTGGCTGCCTATTGACGTTCATGCGGCGTCTGCCACGCATATTACCGCAGAGAAACAGGCTGACAACGGCTTCTTTGGGAAGTAAAAGAAATCTAAGCAACACGCCTTATCCTTAATAACAGAACCACGAAAGGCGGCATATTACAGTGATAGTATGCCACAGACTACAAACCGCCGTTGTAGGGACGCACCTTGGTGCGTC
>CALYTD010000203.1 GCA_945486445.1 uncultured Prevotellaceae bacterium | reverse complement strand
TGCATGGTAAAATTATGGTATATGTCATTTTTTCATACAAATGATATGTGACTGTGTGCTGCCATCACCGAACTTATAACTTATGTGCTAATCTTTTTCAATCGCCACTGCCCACCTTGTTTTACAAACTGCATCTCCATCTGCATACCGTTGGCAATGCCACGTAACATGAACACACGGAAATTGGTCTGAGGATAAGGCTCTATACCATATATAATATTGTATATAGTACCTGAGGGTAGCCACGGTGCGAACATGGGCCATTGCTCTGGCATTAACTCACCTGTCATGGTTGAGAAATCATCGTCAGGGTCTGGACCTGTAAATGTTACGGGGTCACACAGTGCAGTTTGCTGGAATACGGAATCCGTAGCAAAGCGTTGGTAGAACTTGAAGAATGCAGCGTCAGGGTGTTGTTTCAGTGACATGCGACTCATCTTGTCCATATACCACAGTCCTCTGGTACGAGCGAAATGCCACCTTGTCACTTGTCCCTTACCTATCGCTATACGCTCCACTGTGACATTAGACACGGTGGTGTCTTTTACAAGTAGTGTCTGCTTGTATTTATTAAAGATAAGAGTGTAATATCCCTGCGACATGAAGAAACGTTCACGCTTCCACTGTCCCTTCTCTATAACACTCTGCTTCCCGAAATTATCCACCGTCAACGGGAACTTCACGCGCTCATGCTGCACTTTACGGCTGGCGGCGAAATTGAAAAAGAAATCGTCAAAAAGTTCATCGGCAGCTACTGGCATAGGCGTTTCCTCAACTACCTGTGTTATGGAATCAACGGTTGACGTATCCACCACCGTAGAATCCACATACAAGGTATCTCCACCCTGTGAAGATTTGTCATAACATCCAGTTGCGAAGAAGAGTGATGATATCAACACTCCTACTGCCATAAAAAGGTTCTTCCTCATTGTTTCTCTTGTTTTGTCGCTCTAATAACGTCTCACTACCAACAAAGTACAAGACACACCAGTACATTTTCAGGCAGGAAACATATAACCACAACAAATGTTGTGCAAAAGTACAACTATTTTTCAAAATAATCTCATTTTTTGAAAAGAATTTATTAACTTTGCATCAAAAATAGGCTGGCAGTCTATATGCTATGTTCTATTAGGAGCATTGTAATGGTATGACGGAACAATAAAACAGCCTCTCACACGATAATAGAACCCAATAACAAACAACATAAAGATATGTTATTACAGAAAATAGAAAGCCTCATAGAAGAGGTAAACGCACTTCAAGCTACCACCGCCGATGAAATAGAGGCGTTGCGTTTGAAATACCTTTCAAAGAAAGGCGCAATCAATGCCCTTATGCAGGACTTCCGTAATGTAGCCCCAGAGGACAAGAAGACGGTAGGCATGAAAATAAACACCCTGAAGCAACTTGCCTTTGACAAAATCAACAGCCTGCGTGACCAGATAAGTTCACAGGAGACGGTGGACACAGACATGGATCTGACACGTACCCCCTACCCCATAGAACTTGGCACACGCCATCCACTGTCAATAGTGAAGAATGAAATAGTTGAGATATTCCAACGTATGGGCTTCACATTGGCTGACGGACCAGAGGTAGAAGATGACCTACATATCTTCACCAAGATGAACTTCGCTGCTGACCACCCTGCACGTGATATGCAGGATACATTCTTCGTTGAAGAAAGTGCGAAAAAAGACGTTACGAAGAACATATTGCTCCGCTCACATACATCAAGCGTACAGGCACGTGTGATGGAAACACAGCAACCTCCAATACGCATAATCTGCCCAGGAAGAGTATATCGCAATGAGGCCATCACTGCTCGCGCACACTGCTTCTTCCATCAGATTGAGGGACTGTATATTGACGAGAATGTTTCATTCACTGACCTAAAACAGGTTATGCTGACATTCGCCCAGGAGTTATTTGGTCCTGACACAAAGATACGTCTGCGTCCGTCATACTTCCCCTTTACAGAACCGTCTGCCGAAATGGACATTTCATGCCACATATGCGGTGGTGTAGGCTGTGGATTCTGTAAGCACACAGGTTGGGTAGAGATACTTGGATGCGGAATGGTTGACCCCAACGTCCTTGAACTCTGTGGCATAGACTCAAAGAAATACACCGGTTACGCATTTGGTCTTGGTGTGGAACGCATAACAAATCTGAAGTATCAGGTGAGCGACCTGCGTATGTTCTCAGAGAACGACAAGCGTTTCCTCGAAGAGTTTGAGGCTGCAAACTAATACAGACTTCCCCAAGACATACTGCGGTTTAGGAAACGCCGCACAGTAAACAGGGGCTGATTATATGGTAAAAGGGTGCTGATTGTAATTTAATCAGCACCCTTTTACCATATAATCAGCACTCTTTTGCGAAAATAACACATTATGACTATCCTCCTAATGCTTTTCCTTGCCTGACAACTGCATACAATTTTAACGACTCATTACGTGGATAAAGTCGATTTATCTACTGCAAGAACTCCTTTATGTATACACAAGAGTGAAAAGATTATCCTTATTGAGAATCTCCTCAGCAAGTGTTTTTATATCATCGGCAGATACATTATCCACAAGAGAGTAAAGCTGTTCGTTGCTACGTAATGTGTCGCGATGCAGATACTGCTTTGCCATATCTATGGCAAAGCCCTCGTGATGTTGTGAGGCAAGAGCTATCTGCCCCTTCAACTGCGTCTTGACAGCATTGATAGCAGCAGAGGAAAGTGTATTATGACGTAGGCGGTCAAGTTGGGAGGCAACCAATCTGGTGCATCGCCCAACATCTTTCTTGTCACAACCGAAATATACACTCCACAACATAGCATCGCTATATGTGGTCATAACACTTTCAACCGTATATACCAAACCACGTCTTTCTCGTAATGCGAGGTTAAGACGGGAATTCATACAGGGACCACCAAGCATATTATTAACCACGAATAAAGGTATGCGCCAATGTTCCAAGTTGTGGGTAAAAGCCACCCCCATCATAACATGTGATTGATGTGTCTGTAAGCCTGTATCGTCTTCACGTACCTGTCCCAGACGTATCACGCCATTGTCAACTGTCAAATTTAACACATCATTAGCCTGTGGCCGTAACGTTAACGTTGGAGCAGATACTGGGAAATCAGCCAGCAGACGTTCAAGCCGTCTGACCAGTTTGGAGAAACAGATGTCGCCGAGAACGTAAAAGACAGCATTATCCGGGCGATACCACCTGCTGGTGAAACGGCGACAGTGTTCTGTGGTAAAATTTCTAACAGTCTCTTTTGTTCCAAGAACATTATGACCAAGGGGGTTACCCTGAAACATTCTGTTCTCAAACTCATCATATATCAGTTCTGCTGGATTATCT
>CALYTD010000202.1 GCA_945486445.1 uncultured Prevotellaceae bacterium | reverse complement strand
ATGTAATGTTCAGACTTGCGTATAAGTTTACGAACAAACCGAGGAAGAAATAATATTTCATAATTAGGGGAAAAGGTAATCATAATTATCAATTAAAGATGCATTAATGGGATTATCTGACTTTGAACATATCGCCAGAGAGTTGCGTCCTTGCCTCGTTGGCATAGGATTGGACTTCTTTGGCGATGCTGACAAGGCAGAAGATGTGGCTCAAGAGGTGCTGATGAGACTGTGGCTATTGCGTGATAAGATAGATTTCACAGAGCCGGTGAGGCCTCTTGCCGTAAGAATGGCAAAGAACCTGTGCGTCAGTATGTGGCGACACGACAACTGTGCCGTGATGAGGGCGGAAGGAAAGGGCATTGCTGCCACAGCCACTGTCACCCCCTCAGAGATGGAGGACAGCGACAACGCACTGCTGTTGCATAACGCCATGGACCGTCTTACTGCCGGAGAGCAGCGTCTCATGCGGCTAAGGAACGAGGAAGGACTGGATATTCAGCAGATAAGTGCTATCACGGGAATTTCCCCACGCTCCATAAGCGTGATGCTGAGCAGGGCAAGACACAAGATTATGGAAATGCTAAAGAAAGGAGGTCACTTATGAATGACATCAATACTTTGACACAACGCTATCTTGATGGCGACACTTCGCTGCAAGACGAGAAGCTTCTTGCGGAGATGATAGACCACTGTCCAGATGCCACAAAAGAACAAAAAGCATTGGCAGAGATGCTTCGTTGCCATGTTGTTTACGGTGAGGACGAAATGGAACAGTGGCTGACGGAGGACGAGACAGCGGTCTTTGACAGTATAATGGCGCAACGTCACCGGCGACAGCGTCGGACGTTATGGAAGTTATGGACGGCGGCAGCATCTGTCGTTGCGCTGCTGTGTATGGCTGGGTGGCTGGGCTTTAGCAACGAAGAGTCTGGCAAACCACCCGTAGAAACGGTGGAAAGCGTCCCTCCCCGTGAAGCGGAAAAGGTGACGCCTGATGCCAATTACGTCCCTCTGCCCCAACGTCCTGTACCGCAGGAGAAAGTGACAGCCGCCTCTATGCCAAAGAAAGAGATACCGAGCAAGAAGGCTGAAGAGCCTTCCTTGACAACGAAGGACAACATGCAGGACGCCATTGCCATGATAGAGACACGCCTGAACAAGGTCGCTGACAGTGTGGCGATGGCTCAGGCAGAGCAGGTCGTCATATCAGACGCACGCCTGGCAAGGCTTGCTTGCAATAACAAGAAAATCTCCCAACAAAAAGAAATATAAGTGGTTTATGTGCAGATTTATACTTCTCATGGCTGCGGTTATAGCCGCATTGCCCTCCGTCGCATGGCGGAACGTCGAACGTAATAAGCTTGAAAAGGCGATAGAGACCTTCCGTTCCTCTCCGGAACTGATGCACTATACGGAGCATAACGGACAGGGCATCTATGTGTATTACTTCAAATATACCTGCAAGGACGGCGAGATAAACGACCCGCCGTTCCGCCCCAAGGTGCTGCAAAGGTTAGAAAATGCGTTCGACGGCAATGCCTCCACGGCACAGTCGCGCTACATTCACCGTAAGGCTGACGGCAAGACGCCGTTGAAAGCACTCACCTTTACATGGCCAAACTCATACATGCGTAGCGTGAGTTTCAACTTTAGCATTAACGACAGCACCGACTACCGTTTCCTTACCTACGCTTCTCCCGACACGGTGCGTGCGTGTTACGCCTTGGTATGGAACGAGTCGCGCTTCAATGACCATGCCGGAACGCCGTACAGGTGCTTTGACGGCTACGTAATGACCCTCACCGGCAACCACTGGGACTATGACACCTCATTCTATAAGTTTATCTATGACGATGACGACAGGTTGCGTAAGTTAGAGCGTGAGGCATCTACGGCACAGCCGGAACAACTGGATTACGCCATATTCATTGCCAAGATAGATGAACTGGACAAGATTTTCATGGAGGGCAAGCGTGCCAATGACTTGGGAATGATGAACGCTGCCGTATATACGGCAGCCAAACTGCTCCGCGGATACAATGGTGAACTGACGAATACACAGGGCTCTCAGGTTGGCAGTGTGCTGCAACAGTGGCAGAAGAACGTCACGGACACGGTGCTGTCGCTGCAGCTTATAAAGACGGTAGGTGTGCTGGCAGACAAAATACAGTATGCAAACACCGATAGCGTGAGACACAGCGTAATAGTCATGTCGCATGATTTCTTTGCACTTAACCTGCAGAAAGAAGCTGATGAACGCAATATGTATAAGGAATATGCCTACCGCATCAGCGACCTGGGAGAGGCATACCCGTGGCAACTGACGGGCATCAGCCCTGAAGGTAGCAAGTATGTCACGGTGACACCCTCACTGATTTACAGCGAGGAGAGCGTGCGTAAGTTGAAGGACGGCACCTTCTCTTTCACAAAACGCCTGCAACGTGGGCAGTTTATAAAGGTTTTTGACGACAAGGCAAAGGAAATATGGTGGGTGATAAACGACTCCCTGCCCGTGCATCTCAACATGAACGACGGCACGGTGGAAGGCTCTGACCTCAACAAGCGGTTCCTCTCCTACCAACGCCGCATACGCAGCATGGCGCGGGATGTGCTGAAATATGCCACGTTTACCAGCGGTTTTCTGACCATTGTTGACGAAGCGGGATACAATTCTGTGGTGGACTCGGTGCGGAAGATACAGTATGAGGCTATAACCGACAACAAGGACAACATTATCCCAGCCTTCTACCTGCCAGAACTGTGTACGGAGATGCCGCCGGAGATGCTTGACAGCGTGATTAAGCGCGGATATGCCTATTCCGACCACGTGGCCATGCAGCCGGCATGGGCATTTTATGAGGGACAGAAGAAACGTCTGCCAGGACAGATGTACCACGACGTGGAGCTACAGGATGCCGCAGGCGTCTCCCACCGTCTCAGCGAATATGTCGGCAAAGGGAACTATGTGCTGCTGCATTTCTGGGGCACTTGGGAGAGCAGTTCACGCCGGGAGTTGAAGATGATCAAGGACATGGTGAGGGAATACAAGGACAAGCCGCTGACGGTGATAGGCATATCGCTCAACAAAGACGGGCAGGACTGGCGGAACTACATCAGTGCGCGCAAACTGAAATGGACGCACCTCTCGAACATTAAGATGTTTGACAGCCCCGCAGCCAAGGCCTACGGCGTTGTCTCAATGCCTATGACGGTGCTCATTGCGCCCGATGGCAGGATAGTGATGCAGGGAGTGGAACACGAGAGGTTGCCTGAGGCGTTGCGCAAGATACTGCCATAGCGGCACGGAATAACACACAGAATGCCAGAAAATATGCAAAAATGGCATTGAAAGCCGCGCCTTTTTACGGGTGACCCCTAACTTCTCTCAGCTCTGTGACCAGTTTATGATTTTCCGCAACTATGCAAAACA
>CALYTD010000201.1 GCA_945486445.1 uncultured Prevotellaceae bacterium | reverse complement strand
TCTCCTTCGGCATAAAAGACGCCGTGGACATATTGTTTGTCGCAATACTGCTCTACTACACCTATCGGTTCATGAGAGAATCGAGAACACTAAATGTGTTCATAGGCATACTCTCGTTCATCATAGTGTGGCTGCTCGTGTCACAAGTAGTGGAGATGCGCCTCACGGGAGCCATCTTCGACAAGTTCGTAAGCGTGGGAGCACTGGCGATAATAGTACTCTTCCAGGACGAGATACGCAAGTTCCTATACACCGTGGGAGAACAGAGAAGGATGCATTCCTTCGTAAAACTCTTCATAAAAAAAGAGGAGAAACAGGCCATTGACCGCGAGGCGATAATGCCGATAGTGATGGCTTGCATCAACATGGCAAGGGCAAAGTGCGGCGCGCTGATAGTGATAGAGCGCGGGACACCGCTGAACGACATAGTGGAGACAGGAGATACCGTCAACGCCAACATCAACCAGCGGCTGATAGAAAACATATTCTTCAAGAACTCACCACTACATGACGGCGCAATGATAATCTCAAAGAAACGCATAAAGGCCGCCGGATGCATACTACCAGTAAGCCATGACCTCGACATACCACGCGAACTCGGCCTCAGACACCGCGCCGCAATGGGCATATCGCAACAGTCTGACGCCATAGCAATAGTGGTTTCAGAAGAGACCGGACGCATATCAGCCGCTATGAGAGGGCAGTTCAGACTGAGACTGTCGGCAGAAAACCTTGAAGCCATACTCACAGAAGAACTATAAACTAAACTAACATAACATAAAAACAAAACAAACATGAGCCTAATTGACCAGATCGTAGCACGTGCAAAAGCCAACAAACAGCGCATCGTACTACCAGAAGCAGAAGAGGAACGCACACTAATCGCAGCAGATAAGGTGCTGGAACAGGAAATAGCAGACCTCATCCTCATCGGTAACCCAGACAAAGTAGCAGCACTCGCAAAGCAACACAACCTGCAAAACATAGGCAAGGCCACACTCATCGATCCCGAAAACTACGAGAAATCAGAGGAGATGGCACAGTTGCTGACAAAACTACGCGAGAAAAAGGGCATGACAATAGAGAAAGCTCGTGAGCTCGTAAAGAACCCACTGTACCTCGGTTGCCTCATCATCAAGTCCGAAGGGGCTGACGGACAGATATCAGGCGCCCTCTCAACAACCGGTGATACCCTGCGTCCAGCACTGCAAATAATCAAGACAGCACCCGGCATCACCTGCGTATCAGGAGCAATGCTGATGATAACCGACAAGCCGGAATACGGCGAGAACGGCGTGCTCGTCTTCGCGGACGTAGCCGTTACCCCCATGCCCGACGCCAACCAACTCGGTCAGATAGCCGTATGCGCCGCGCAAACAGCAAAGTCTGTGGCAGGATTTGCAGAGCCCCGCGTGGCAATGTGCTCCTTCTCAACCAAGGGCTCAGCATCACACGAGGTGGTAGATAAGGTAGTTGAGGCTACGAAAGTGGCTCAACAACTCGACCCATCGCTGAAAATAGACGGTGAATTGCAGGCAGACGCAGCACTGGTGCCAGCCGTTGGCAGCAAGAAAGCACCCGGTTCAGAGATAGCAGGCAAGGCAAACGTGCTGGTATTCCCCAACCTTGAAGTAGGAAACATAGGCTACAAACTCGTGCAACGCCTTGCTGGAGCACAGGCACTTGGCCCCATCCTCCAAGGAATAGCACGCCCAGTAAACGACCTTTCACGCGGATGCTCAGTGGAAGACATTGTCAACCTCGTTGCAATCACAGCCTGCCAGGCCATGGATGCGAAAAAATAAACACCTAAAAACACACTATCCCATGAAAATATTAGTATTGAACTGCGGCAGTTCTTCCATCAAGTATGCCCTGTACAACATGGACAATCACTCCGTAATGACCTCCGGCGGCGCAGAGCGCGTGGGTCTTGACGGCGCCTTTGTAAAGGTAAAACTCGCCAACGGAGACAAAAAACAGATAATGCACGACATCCCCGAGCACACCGAAGGCGTGAAGTTCATCTTCTCACTCCTCACCGATCCGGAGATAGGCGTAATCAAATCACTCGACGAAATAGACGCGGTAGGCCACAGAATGGTGCACGGCGGCGAGAAATTCTCGCAGTCAGTGCTCATCACTCCGGAGGTAATCAAGGCGTTTGAGGAGGTAAGCGACCTCGCTCCCCTGCACAACCCCGCCAACATGAAGGGTGTGAACGCCGTGTCAGAACTTATGCCCGGTCTTCCGCAAGTGGGCGTATTCGACACCGCTTTCCACCAAACCATGCCGCCAAAGGCATATATGTACGCCATACCTTACGAACTTTACGAGAAGTATGGCATCCGCCGCTACGGCTTCCACGGCACTTCCCACCGCTATGTAAGTGCCCGCGCCCTCGAATTCCTGGGCATGCAGCCACAGGGAACGAAAGTGATTACAGCCCACATAGGCAATGGTGGCTCGCTGGCAGCGGTCGTTGACGGCAAGTGTATAGACACATCAATGGGTCTTACGCCGCTCGAAGGTGTCATGATGGGCACACGTTCCGGCGATATTGACGGCGGTGCCATCACGTTCATAGAGAAGAAACTCGGTCTGGATGCCGATGGCGTGTCCAATCTTCTTAACAAAAAGTCCGGCGTTTACGGCCTTTGCGGCTACACAGACATGCGAGACGTGGCATCAGCGGCAGCCAACGGCGATGAGAAAGCTGCCATAGCGCAGGACTCTTACTTCTATCGCGTGAAGAAATATGTAGGTGCCTACGCCGCCGCCATGGGCGGATGTGACGTCCTTGTGTTCACGGCCGGCGTGGGAGAGAACCAATCTGCCATCCGTGAAGTGGTTTGTTCAGACATGGAATACATGGGCATCAAGCTCGACAAAGCCAAGAACGACCAGATACATGGCGAGGAAGCACTCATCTCCACGCCTGACTCAAAGGTGAAAGTAGTAGTCATCCCCACCGACGAGGAGTTGATGATAGCCTCTGACACCATGGCACTCGTGAAGTAACACATAACACATCATCCCCCGTTTCCCACCTTCATGCAGGAGGGAACCGGGGGATTTTTCGTATCTTTCCCAACACATTCCAGCACATGAACATAGCAATCATAATAGCAGGCGGCTCCGGTAACCGTATGGGCCAGGACATTCCGAAACAGTTTCTCAACGTCTTTGACAAGCCCATACTGGTCTATACGCTTGAGAGTTTCCAGCGTCACCCCGGCATTGACGCCATAGGAGTGGTGTGCATAGAGGGTTGGGAGAGTTTTGTACAGTCCTACGCCAACCAGTTCAACATCACGAAACTGCAATGGATAGCCCCCGGCGGTGGCAGCGCGCAGGAGTCAATACGCAACGGTGTCAACGCCCTTGCCGGACGATGTGCCGCTGACGACATCGTGATAATACACGACGGCATACGCCC
>CALYTD010000200.1 GCA_945486445.1 uncultured Prevotellaceae bacterium | reverse complement strand
ATTACGAAACCGTTTTCATTTTGACTCCCGTTTTGTCTGATGATCAGATGAAGGAAACGGTCGCTAAGTTCACAAAGCTTCTCACCAACAACGGTGCCGAAATCCTGAACGAAGAGGCTTGGGGTCTCAAGAAGATGGCCTATGCCATTGATCACAAATCAACAGGCTTCTACAACCTCGTTGAATTCAAGGCAGAGCCAAATGTTATTGAAACTCTCGAAACAGCTTACCGCCGTGAAGAGAAAGTAATCCGTTTTATGACCGTCAAGCTTGACAAGTACGCTTCACTCTATGCAGAGAAGCGCCGTAACAAACTTGCTAAAAAAGAGGAGGCTTAAATCATGGCAGAAAATACAGAAATACGCTATCTGACCGCACCGACGATCGACACAAAGAAGAAGAAGTATTGCCGTTTCAAGAAGAGTGGCATCAAATATATCGACTATAAGGATCCTGAGTTCCTGAAGAAGTTTCTTAATGAGCAGGGCAAGATTCTTCCACGCCGTATCACTGGAACATCTCTGAAGTATCAGCGTCGTGTGGCACAGGCTGTTAAGCGTGCACGCCAAATCGCACTGCTTCCATACGTAACCGATTTGATGAAATAAAAAAAAGGAGGATTACACACATGGAAATTATACTGAAAGAAGATATAATCGGTCTTGGATACAAGAACGATATAGTAAACGTTAAGCCAGGTTACGGACGTAACTATCTCATACCAACAGGTAAGGGCATCATCGCTTCTGCATCAGCCAAAAAGATTCTGGCAGAGAATATCAAGCAGCAACAGCATAAGCTTGCAGCCATTCTTGCAGCAGCGCAGAAAGAAGCAGAGGCTCTCAACGGTATAACTCTGACCATACCAAGCAAAGTTAGCGCAACCGGCGTGCTTTACGGTTCTGTAAATGCATCAACAGTTGCTGCAGAACTTGCAACAAAGGGTATAGAAGTTGACCGCAAGCGCATCGTAATGAAGGACATCAAGACTGTTGGTGACTATGTTGCCACCGTGATATTCCACAAGGAAGTAAAGGTTGAGGTTCCTGTAACCGTTGTCGCAGAAGGCGAGAAAATTGCCGCACCAGCGGAGGCTCCAGCAGCAGAGGCAGAAGCAACAGAAGATACTCCTGTTACAGAAGTTGCAGAGTAATTATCTGAAAAAAGCAAAACAATAAAGCGATATGGTCCCGATTACCTCACGAACAGTGACGGTGACCGGGGCTTTTTCCGTTAAACGAACTATAATTATATTCCCACCTATCTAAATACTATATAACAATGAAAGCATTTGTATTCCCTGGTCAGGGCGCCCAATTTAGTGGTATGGGCAAAGACCTATATGATAACGATAACAAGGCAAAGGAACTTTTTGACAAGGCCAATGACATTTTGGGCTTCAATATAACACAGATTATGTTTGAGGGCACAGCAGAGGAGCTGAAGCAGACAAAGGTAACACAGCCTGCTGTATTCCTACATTCCGTAATAAAGGCAATATGTCTCGGCGCGGAATTTGACGCGGACATGACAGCCGGACACTCACTCGGAGAATTTTCCGCGCTGGTAGCGGCAGGAGCACTGTCTTTTGAGGATGGTCTGAAACTCGTATCACAGCGCGCACAGGCCATGCAGAAGGCGTGCGAGGCTGCCCCCTCCACAATGGCTGCCATCATTGGGCTGCCCGACACACAAATAGAAGAGATATGCGCAGGCATATCAAAGGAAGGACATATAGTCGTTCCTGCCAACTATAACAACCCCGGTCAGTTGGTAATATCAGGAAACAACGAAGCAATAGCGGAAGCCTGCGAGGCAATGAAGGCCGCAGGAGCAAAGCGTGCCCTACCCCTTCCCGTTGGTGGTGCGTTCCACTCTCCGCTGATGCAGCCTGCAAAGGATGAATTGCAAGCGGCTATTGAGGCTACGGAATTTAAGAATCCACGTATTCCTGTATATCAGAATGTGGACGCAAAAGCACATACTGACGCAGCAGAAATAAAGCAAAACCTCATAGCACAACTCACTGCGCCGGTGAAATGGACATACGAAGTGCAACAGATGATAGCCGATGGAGCCACTGACTTTGTGGAATGTGGACCGGGCAAAGCATTGCAGGGAATGATTACCAAGATAGCAAAGGGCGTTGAAGGCATCACCATCACTGGAATCTCTTAACGTCCCATGAATAACAAGATATTAATTTATCAAATATTCACGCGCCTTTACGGCAACCGTAACACCACTCGCAAGAAGTGGGGTACGGTTGCCGAAAACGGTTCTGGCAAGTTCAATGACTTTGACCAGAAGACGTTGAAGCATCTAAAGAAACTGCATTTCTCACACATTTGGTACACCGGCGTGATACGCCATGCTACCCAAACAGATTTTTCTGAATATAACATCCCTCGTCAACACCCTGCTGTTGTAAAGGGTAAAGCAGGCTCTCCATACGCCATAGCCGACTACTATGACGTTGACCCGGACCTTGCAGAGGATGTAGATAACAGAATGAAGGAGTTTGAGGCATTGGTAGCAAGGACGCATAAAGCAGGAATGAAGGTGATAATTGACTTTGTTCCCAATCATGTTGCACGCCAATATCACTCCATAAAGAAGCCAAAAGAGGTTGTAGATTTAGGTGAAGGAGATAATCCTGACAATGGTTTTGACCCTCAAAACAACTTCTACTATTGTCCAGGATGTAGCTTTGAGCCGATGTTCGACCTCCGTATGGGTGTCAATACCGGGCGCCCAGAAGAGGAAGTACCAGAAGAAGAATACACGGAGTTTCCTTCTAAAGCCACAGGAAACGACCACTTTGACAATCACCCAGGACAGAATGACTGGTATGAAACCGTAAAACTAAACTACGGTATAGACTACTGGACAGGCTACGGACACTTTGAACCAGTGCCTGACACATGGCATAAGATGACAGACATACTACTGTTCTGGGCATCAAAAGGTGTTGACGGATTCAGATGTGACATGGCAGAGATGGTCCCAACAGCCTTCTGGTCATGGGCAACAGAGAAGGTTAAGTACCGTTACCCAGAGATAATCTTCATCGGTGAGGTGTATGACCCTAACCAATACCGCCACTATATCAACGCAGGCTTTGACTATTTGTATGACAAAGTAGGCATGTATGACACCATGAGGGCAGCAATATGCGGATATGGTGCAGCCAGAAATATCACCTACGCATGGCAGAGTACGAACGACATCAAGGACAATATGCTATATTTCCTTGAAAACCATGATGAGCAACGCATTGCAAGCGACTTCTTCGCGGGCTCTGCACGCAAGGCTATCCCAGGTCTTGTAGCGTCTGTACTGATGCAAGCCAACCCCTTCATGCTGTATGCCGGTGAGGAACAGGGCGAAAAAGGAATGGAGGAAGAGGGAGTTTCTGGTAGGGACGGTAGGACAACTATCTTTGACTATTGGAGCATTGACACCC
>CALYTD010000199.1 GCA_945486445.1 uncultured Prevotellaceae bacterium | reverse complement strand
TCACCGACGCCGTCAGCGCCATGTTGCACGTGCTCCTGCACGGAGAAACAGCAACACCGTATAACATCAGCAACGCCGACTGCGACGTTCACCTGCGTGACTTCGCCGAACTCTGCGCACAGTATAACGGCAAGAGCGTCATATTCGACCTCCCCTCCGACACCGAGCGACAGGGGTTCAGCATCGCCACACAGGCTATTCTCGACAACTCACGCCTCCTCTCACTGGGCTTCAAGCCACGCTACACCATGAGGGACGCACTGACAAGAACCATAGACATACTGAAAGGGTAAGGCACAATGGAACTGACACCGGAACAACGCGCACAATGGAAGGCCATCATCACCGGCTGCCTGCAACAGTTCATTACGCTGTGCGAGGAGCACAGACTGACATACTACTGCGTGGGCGGCACCGCAATAGGTGCCGTAAGACACCAAGGGCTGATACCGTGGGACGATGATATAGACGTGGCAATGCCCCGTCCCGACTACGACCGTTTCCTGGAACTGTGCAAGAGGCAAGACCTCGGCGATTACGAACTCGCCACCCCTGAGAGGAAAGGCTACCCATGCCACTTCGCAAAACTGTGTGACAGACGCACAACTCTTATAGAAAAACGTGACGTGCCATGCGTCTATGGACTTTACATCGACGTGTTCCCCATAGACGGAACAGCACCTGACATGACAGAAGCCAAGAGACTGCTGCGTAAGTACAAGCAGTGGAGCAACAAACTCGACGCCGCCCTGACGCGCCACACGCTGCGTCAGTACCTCGCCCTTGCCATGAAGCCAAAGGAATGGGGACGCATGGCAGTGCAGACAGCAGCCATAATCATAGGCAGAGAGAGGGTGAGACGATACATTATACGCCGTCTTGACAGCATGGCAAGGCTGTACGACTACACCACCGCCACCCTCGTGGTCAACTATGACGGTGCTTACCGCGAGCGGGAGATATTCCCCAAGGCATGGACCAACACGCTGTGTGACAAGCCTTTTGAGCACCTCACCGTGAAACTGCCAGGCAACTACGATGCTTACCTGAAAAACATATACACCAACTACATGCAACTGCCACCCGTGGAGCAACGGGTGTGCCACCACCTCCACGACTATCTCGACCTTAACAAAAGGGTGACGGAGGAGGAGATAAAAACAAGTCATTACGCAAACGGGTGCTGATTGCAACATAATCAGCACCTGTTTTTTTGCACGGTAATTACTATCAGCGAGGTAGGGACGCACCTTGGTGCGTCCGACTGGGCGGAAATGAGCGGCGAAGCGGACGCACCAAGGTGCGTCCCTACTGCATTGGGCTACTCAATGTGCCAGAAATGGCGGTGTATAAGGGAAATGTTACCAGACGTGTAGAGTAACGCAATATACGGTAAACGGGTGCTGATTGCAATACAATCAGCACCTGTTCACGTTGTAATCAGCCCCGTTTTACAAAGCAATCAGCACCAAGTAACATTCTGCCCGATGTGGCGAAGGATGGCAAAGGTCACAGCCTTATGCGCAGTTGCAGGTCAATGTCCGTCTGTGACGATGCGAAAATCTCCCTTTCGGCGGTGCCGATGGAGGAGCGGTCAAAGTATTTCGTGCAGCCCACCTTTACCTGCGCCATCAGCCACTGCGCCACGTCAGCCCTGACAAGCAGTGCCGCCCTCATGCCGTTACCATAGTAGGAAGGTGTGCTCATGGTGTAGAGCATACCACGTTCGTAGGCATATAGGCGCGTGTCATAGCCCTCGGTGTTGAAGTATGCGGCAGAGATGTGCAGTGAATATCCCCCAAAAACCTTGCAACCAAGCGACTGCGAGAGGATAATCCCTTTCTCCCGCTCCTCGTTTACAATGCCCTCACAACTGCTGCGCGCCGTCCAGCGTCTGTCAGAAAGCAGTGCAGTGAGACGCAAGCGGTGTGTGGTGCAGGTGGCAAGCACCTTACTACCCTTCCCCTCCTCGTCATACAACGTGCGGTCCTGCTGCTTCATCCTCACGCGGTAACGCGCGGTGAAAGTCCATTGACGGCGTTTCACCGTAGCAGAAAGGCTGTTGTCCCATGCGTATGAAGAGGCAGAGACACGGTATTTCAGCCACGGGAAGTACGCTATGTCGGTGTAGGCATCGAGCGAGAAACTGCGCACCGGAGCCCAGTGTACCCCCAACAGCGCACCACTCTCGTTCTGCACAGCACCGCCATCGCTGATGCTGGAACCGTAAAAGGAATGATATTTATAAGAATAGAAGCGCTGCACGGCGGTGAGACATAACTTCCTTGTCACGTTCCACATAAGGTTATTGACCGTGGCAAGCGACCCATTGTCACACATGGCCGTCTCTCCGAGAAAAGAAATGCGCTTACGTATCAGTTTATAGTCAATGCCCACGTTCCATAAGTCAGTGCCTGTGGGATAATAAAGACGGTACAACTTGCTGGCACTGACGGTGTCTGCCCTGCTGTAAACAGGGTTTAACGCACGGTTGAAGTGTGTGTGCAACACCGAGAGACCTACTCTCCACGTCGTTGTCTCACCCTCCTCCGAGCCATAAGAGACGTGTAGCCCCTCCGTCATCTGCGTGGTATTATTGCGTTTCTGCATCTCCGCCGCCGTGCGGTGATAACCGTTGGTGAGGATAGTTGACACCGTCCCGTCCTCATTCAGCGTGGCATCAACCGAGCGGTAGGACCACAACGCTGAGACGTCAAAGCCACGCAGATATACGGTTGTTGCCACCCCTTGCAGGTGTTTGGAGTCAGCGGTACTGCTGTGGGGCGTGAAACAATTTGCCAGTCGGCCCACAGATGCACGCAAAGCCTGCTTACCATAAGAGAGATTGTTATTAAGCACCAGTCCCATGCCGAACTGCGCACGGTACTGTCCTACGATAATCTGGCCAAAGTTGCTTAGTTCTTTAACCGCGATGTTAAAGGCATAGTTGTCATATCCCATGCCGTTTCCGGCGGAGAAAAACGGTTCTCCCGCCGCTTTTGAGCCCGTGAGGCTCAGTTGCAGGTTCTTTCCCACGGTGGCACTGTATCTCAGTGTATGTTTCGTTGCATCTCCGAGGTATCTTCCCGCATACCTGTTCTCCCCCCGCGGGGTAGTCTCCGCCGCCCCTTTGTCACCCGCCCTATGATACGTCGGCACGCTGGCGGTGAAAAGCACACTATGCTTTGTATGCCCAATGTCACGCCGCAGACGCTGCCAATTATACCACTGCACGGTGTCACCCTCATCCACATACAGCACGCCAGAGAGGTAAGAACGCAGCGGAGGGTCAATGGAAGGTATCATGTCAAGTTCCTGCACACTGCGGAACCTTCCGTATTTGCGGCGGTAGGCGATGATGGCCCTGACGGTATTGAGGTCAATGCCCGGCACTTGCAGCAACTCGTCAGAACGTGCCTTGTTGATGTCTATGGGGTGATCACGCAACTGTTGCAGGACATCGTAG
>CALYTD010000198.1 GCA_945486445.1 uncultured Prevotellaceae bacterium | reverse complement strand
CCTTTACGGCCTCGTGTACATGGTGACCATACATACCTTTGCCGCCATATTTGGGCAGTAGTGAGGGGTGTATGTTAATGATACGGTTAGGAAATGCATCTATCAGATACTGAGGGACATGCACCAAGAAGCCTGCAAGGATTATGTAGTCACAATCAGAGACTGTTTTTAACACGAGCGATGGGTCTTCAAGGAACTGCTGACGGGTGATGATGGCAGTGGGTACAGAGTGATTTTTTGCACGCTGCAAGGCGTATGCATCACTGCGGTTGCTCACTACGATAGCGGTTTCCACGCTGTCGCTGTCATGGAAATAGTTGATAATGTTCTCGCAGTTTGTCCCGCTACCACTGACAAAAATGGCGAGACGTGTCTTTTTTCTCTTCATTATATTTGTTTTTTGATTACTTATTCTTTGCATAGTACGCCCTCCTGCTTCATGCCATCCATCTTAATTATGTATGGTTCTGGCAGGCACACATGGCGTATGTATTCTGTCTCTGCTACTGCTGGTAAACTGTCGAGGTAGTCACGGCGCAGTATCTCACATTCTCCCTGTGCGTATTCCTTCTCTGCGACTATCGGATTACCCTGTCTGTCGTGGTTAACGTCAATGGTGAAGTATCCTACTCCGAGTGAAGTAAGGTTCTGGAAGAAGTGTGTTCCCTGCGACGGGTCCACGAAATATGACGGCAGTGTCTCCTCAACAATGAGCTTCGAGGCTGATATGTGAGGCCACTTCACGGGTATGCCTAACCATGAATCACTGGAGCCCCAACGGCCGGGACCTATAAGGACATAGCCCTCTCCGCTGGCGAGGAAGCCACGGTTGATGTGCTCTATCTCGTCAGCAATGAGTGAATTGTTGCTGGCGGAGAAGTTGTCACCCACCTTTACATACACCACGTTACGTATTCCCTCCACAATACCGTGACCGAGTGAGTTGTGAGAACGTAACAGGCAGTGGGCGTCGGGGATGTCGAGCAGGTTCTCGTCAAGTACGTGTTTGCTGTCCACTATCGGCCTTATCTGCAAAAGGTAGAACTCCCCTGTCTTGTCAGGGTGTATATTACACGCCATCTCTATCTCTACCGGGCGGCGCATCTCGTTCTCACCGAGTTTAAGGGAGAGCCGCATGAGTTCTGGCAATGGGAACACATCCTGTTCCAGAACACCGTTCATGGAAATAATCTTTCTGCCACCTTCATATATGCCCGGGCGTATAATCTGGTCATAGGGGTCAAAGGTAGAGGCGATATACATTAGTGCCCCGTCCTTGTCAGCCTCACTGACCATTAGTTTCTTGATATTGAATCCATCGTCAACAGAGAATGTCAGTGTGTCGTCAGCAGACACATCCGCCTCTGACGAGGCAGGCATACTGATGGCATAGAACTGTGTCTGCGTCTGTCGCAGGGCTATTTCCATTTCTGACATCTGCAACACTTGTGCCGGGTGATATGGTGACACACGTAGTGTCTGCCCACCGTCAACAATGTACTTGCCCAGTCCGAGTGCAAGACTGGCAATGCCCTCCTCTGGTTTCTCCTCGCCAAGGGGATAGTAGTTGAGTGAACGCAACACACCACTGATGTTGGGATAGAAATGTTCATCATACTGTTGTCCCACTACCTCCTGCAATATAACAGCCATTTTCTCCTGGTCTATAACGTTTTGAGTGGCTGTCATATATGCCTTTGAATCCCGGAAATACACCGATGCATATACGCTCTTTATGGCTTTGGCAAGGTTGGCGAGCATCAACTCCCTGTTATGGGAATAGGGTATCATGTAGGTGCTGTACACACCAGCAAAAGGTTGGTAGTGACTGTCTTCAAGCAACGACGATGAACGTATGGCTATCGGCGAACGTGTGGCATCAATGAAGGCGTCACAGTCGTCACGAAGCTTATCTGGCAGGCTTGCAGCAAGGAAGGCTTCGAGTATCTCCTCATCAGGAATGTCTGACAGGGCTGTCTCCCAAAGGTGATTACTGTCCATGAATTCATCAAAGATGTCCGTACACAGCACCACGGTCTTAGGTATCATAACCTTTACGTTGTCAAACTGACATAGTTCCTCATGCTTCTTTATTATATTGTCAAGAAAGGCGAGCCCCCTACCCTTTCCTCCTAAAGAACCATCACCAATGCGCGCAAAATGTGAATAGAAATCAAAACGGTCACGGTTAAATTCCGCCACAACACCAAGATTCTTCATGTGACGGTACTTCACAATGGCATCGAATATCATCCTGCGGTGTGTGTCAACATCAGGGTATTTATGCCATGTCACCTCCTTCAAAAACTCCGACACGGGGAAGATGGCACGGGCAGCCAGCCACCTTGATATGTGGTTATGGCTGACATGATACAGCATACTATCATTGGGAATGTCGAAGATAACACCCTGCAACTCCTTAAGATTCCTCACCCTGCGTATCACCTCCTTTGTAACTGGGTCACGGAAGAGGAAATCACCAAAGCCAAAATGCTCGGCAAGGATATTGCGCATATCAATGTTCATCTTCTTAGAGTTCTTGTCCAAGACACGTACACCAGGTATATCGCACTTTACATCAGGCTCTGCCGTCTCAAGAATCAAGGGCAGATACTCGTCTGTTGCACGAACGCTTTTCAAGAATTTTATTCCCGCCGTCGGGTCAGCCTCACCGTTGCGAGGATAGCGACAGTCAGAGATTACACCGAGCATATTATCCTTATAACGTTCATACAGTTGCCATGCCTCCTCATAGTTACGAGCAACAATAACCTTCGGCCTTCCCCTCATACGTAACATCTCAGCCTGAGAGTTGAGAGCCTCGGTGGCAAAATTGAGACTTTGCGTAAGCAGGTACTTATATAGATGCGGCAAGATGCTCGACATGAAGCGTATGGAATCCTCCACAAGGAGTATGCATTTCACACCTGCCTCAGCGGTATCGTTCTCTATATTCATTCTGTCCTCTATCAACTTGATAATTGACAATATAAGTTCCGTATTGCCTAACCAACAGAATACATAGTCAAAAATACTAAGGTCAAGATCCTGCATACGCCTGCTGATGCCATGTGAGAACGGTGTAAGGACAACGCACGGTATCATAGGGAACGCTTGTTTCACAGCATGTGCCACGTCAAAAGCATCGTTATCCCTATTGCCTGGCATACATATCACGAGGTCAAACTGAGTAGAGTCGAGCGCTGTAGAGGCTTCCTCGATAGTACATACCTGCGTAAAAGACGGAGGATAACGCAGTCCGAGCTGCATATACTCCGTAAATATCTTCTCATCTACACGTCCGTCGTCCTCTAACATAAAGGCATCATACGGATTGGCAATAATCAGTACGTTAAAAATACGCCGCTGCATGAGATTGAGAAACGAGACATCACGCAGTGTTGGTTCATTGGTCATGTGGGCAGGTTGTGGTTAAATTGTTGTATTTTGCTATATAATTACAGAGAAAAGA
>CALYTD010000197.1 GCA_945486445.1 uncultured Prevotellaceae bacterium | reverse complement strand
CATTTTCCGTGCAAGCCAACTATGCCCCAACAATACGCAACTGCATAACGTTTAGTATATATAAAGTGAACAATCAACCACAAATCATTCTTCTTTTAGTTTTATTAACTCCCCCTTTTTTTTTTTGACAGATTAGTTATTACCTTTGCAACGGACATCTATTCACACATAATAATATTTAGACCTATGAAGAAACTGTTTTACCTTATCTTCGCGCTGCTGACGTGCAACGGCGCAACAGCAAGGGAAAGGTCGGCACTGAAAGTGACGTTCGCTGACGGAACGACCACCACGCTATGCACAAACTACAATCTAAGCATAGCCCAGAGTTACGACATTGAGACGAAAAACTTTATCTTGTCTATCTCCCATACCGACAATGACAAGCCCTATGACAGCAACTATGACGCAGTATCTGTGAGTTATGTCATTGAACAGGTAAAGAGTATGCAGTTTGTCGGAACTGAGACTGATGTGGAATCTTTGGAGCCTGACAATGCCGATAACAGCACGCCGGCGTTCTTCCTCTCTGGTAAGAGCGTCACCGTAACCGGGGTGAGGAAGACTGACGTGGCAGCCTACGCCCTCGACGGCACAGTACCGGCAGTGGCTATCAACGGCACGGACGGCAGGGTGACACTGGACTTCTCTGCCACCGAACCGGGAACATACATAATCAAGACAAGCACGAAACCTATAAAAATAAGAATACAATGAAAAAGCATATACTGTCACTTATAACATTACTCGCTTTCTCCTCCGCCCTCAACGCGCAGGAGATGCTTCAAGCAAACGGGAAGAAATACACCGTGGCCGACATAGAGAGCATAGACGTAATAACCGTAAGGGCTTCGCTGGCTGACGTCCTCGCCAAATACCCCGAATACAGCATATTCAGTGAGGCATTGGAGAAAACCGGACTGGCGGACACCATCAGCGCATGGAACAAGGACAAGTTGTATGACGATAAAGGTTATAGTGATCCCGGCAATTGGCAGCTGATTTGTTATTCTCCAACATGCAACTATATTAAGTTCACCGTCTTTGCCATTGACAACGAGAATTTCCGCTCAATGGGCGTGACGGACTTTAATTCTCTAAAGGCCAAATGTGCAGAATGGTATGGCGGATCAACAGCATGGTATGACTACCCCGGCAAGGGAACCAAAAGCATAAGCACGGGCGAGGATTATAAAAATACATACAACGTAGTCAACATGTTCATAAGATACCACATACTGAAAGGCGGAATGAAGTATGGTGATTTGGTTTACAGCAGGAACGAAAAAAATGCTACTTTCTGGAACTTCGCATTCGGCGGCGAGCCATACAACTATTATGAGACTCTCCTGCCCCATACAATGATGAAGATATGGCAGCCGCTGTATCACAACACTGGCAGTGCCACCAATATATGGATTAACCGCTACCGTGCCAACAACACCCTGACAAACCAGACTGGCTTGTTCGGGTCAGAGGCCATGCACCAACTGATAGATACCGGTGCATTGGTTGACAGCACAAAGTCTGACATCAAGGCCATCAACGGTTTCATACACAATGTCAGCAAACCGTTGATATACAGCAGTCAAGTGGCTAACGGCGTGCTGAACGAGAGAATAAGGGTGAATATAAGCGACATGCTGCCGGAGCTATCAAGCAACGAACTGAGAAACGTGACATTCTCCGAAGCTCATGATTTCTTCGGCGGTTCACCTTATTATAGCACGTCAAGATACACTGTCCCTCTTGGCTATTGTGACAACATTTCCATTCAGGCCAATACAAAGGTTCCCTTATATAACACCTATGTCGGCCCTTGGCGCGCATGGTGCTCGGATCAGATGGCACTCTATTGGGATAACAACAGCGAAATAGTAAATGTAATGTTACGCCTGCCATCCGTCCCGACAGGGGAATACGAACTGCGTCTGCCATTCCCGCCAAATTCCAGAAATCCCAAAGGTGCGCAGGCATACATCGGAACAGAGCGCAACATTGAGAGTATGGAAAAACTGGGAAGTGAGTTTGATATGACTATCAACCCTTATGAGACAAACATCGGCTATGTTTCCACAGAGGATTTGGTGGATATTTTCAATAATGAAGAGGTTACGTATGAGGCTGTCACACGCGCTGTTGCGTCTGATGCCGCTATGCGCGCTAACGGATATATGCGTATGCCGGCAAGTTTCTCACGTGGTACATATAACTTCATAAAAGGGCCTGTCACCATACCGCAGACACTGTTGAAGCACCCATCATACAGTGTGAGATTTGAGGATGGATACGGAACACTGTCGTTAAGGAAGATATTGGGAACTGTGCGGCTGGAACAAGACAAGGCATATTGGCTGGGCTTCAAGTTAAACGGAGGTGAGCGTTTCTGGCTCGACTTCATTGAACTTGTGCCTAAATCCATAGTCAACAACACCACATACACTGAGGACTGGTATTGATATTTACTTCTACAAAAAAATAAAACAAGATGAAACACATTATATATATTATAACAGCGTTGCTTTTGTGCACCGTCAGCGTACAAGCACAACGGCGTGATTATCCGGCACTGCAAATAACTTTGCAGGACGGGACAAAGGACACCCTCTTCATAGGAACGAATGGCCTTATCAGCATGTATGGTCTGAACAATGCCACATGTGATGACTATATAAGCAAGCGATACGATTCCTTAATTTTCTCTTATAAAAATTTTCACTTTTGGGAATCACTTAGACTTACAAGATATGGCGGGGAGGCAGAATATGAAGGTTTTGGAAGAATTGTCGCCGACAAACCAATTGATGACAACATGTCTATAAAGGAAATCGGAACAAGCCCCAGAGGGGAAGACTGCAGCATGCGGGGATGCCTGTATATAAACGATGATAAAGAACTATGGTTTCCTTGTATATCTGTCTATGGAAGAGATGATTTCGATTTTCACAATAGCGACAATGAGAATGTGCTGACACTTAAATATGGTGCTACATATTATTGGAGACCCTTCTATCTGCTTGACGGTAAAACGTATCTTGGCGAGGAGGAAACTGTACGTTGCCCGAAGTTAGTATCTTATGTTATAATGGAGGAAGATATACAGAATACCATAGAACAAGGCGTTGTGTACAACAATGAAAGCGAGGTTCGTAATAGGTTACAAACGTATTATGACAGCCAGTCTGTATATCTTGACAGTATAAGCCAACAGTATTTCAAGGATTATTGCCACTCCCTGACAGAGGAGCAGATAGCCGCCATAGCAATGAGGACAGAGGTGTGCGATGACGGCACACTGTATTTCATTAATATACCTGACAGCGAGGTAGAGAAAATGATAGCAGACATAGACAAAGAGGGTAACACTCCATTCTATACGCAGGGAAATAATGAGACTACGGTATTCATGAATACCAAAGCAACAAAGATAGTTACATGCGACGAGAAATGGGGAGTGAGGGACAACCAATACATTACGTCTGACACACTGCTAATCACCCCTGCCAGACCTGACG
>CALYTD010000196.1 GCA_945486445.1 uncultured Prevotellaceae bacterium | reverse complement strand
GGGAGGGCGTGCGCAAGACACAGCATCGAGGTAAGACTGAAAGGTAAAGTGATTAAAGACAAGGCACGCAGGGTTTACGTCTCATGCGTGAACAAGGACAAAGGACCGATTGCCAACAAGGTCTGCAAGGTGAGCTGCATAGCCTGCGGCAAGTGTCAGAAGGTATGTAAATTCGATGCAATAACCATAGAGGGCAACGTGGCTTACATCGACCCGGAGAAGTGCAAGGCATGCGGAATGTGCGTGCGAGAGTGTCCTAAGAATGCGATACACGCCACATGGGAACTGCCTGCGCCAAAACCTAAGGCGGAAACCGCACCGAAACAAGAGACGCAAGCAGCCAAAGAAGACTGTGGCAACAATGGTGTAACAATAAACAAGGAGGCTTAAAACATGAAGACACGTACATTCAGAATAGGCGGAATACACCCGGCCGAGAACAAACTGAGCAATGATGCCGTCACACAGCCCGCGCCATTGCCGAAACAGGCAGTGTTCCCGATGGGACAACACATAGGCGCTCCTGCCAAACCTATCGTAAAAAAAGGCGACAAAGTGAAGGTGGGAACCATGATAGCAGAGGCCGGAGGATTTGTCAGCGCACCGGTATATTCATCAGTCTCAGGCACTGTGTTCAAGGTAGATAATGCCATTGACGCATCAGGATATATGCGTCCAGCGGTAATAATAAACGTGGAAGGAGACGAATGGGAAGAGAGCATAGACCGTTCTGACAAACTGGAGCGGCTGGAAGACCACCCGGAACTGACACCGGAAGAGATAATAAACCGCGTAAAGACTGCCGGAGTAGTAGGTATGGGCGGTGCATGCTTCCCTACACACGTAAAACTCTGCCCGCCTCCCGGTACAACTCCAGAGTGCGTAATAATCAACGGAGTGGAGTGTGAGCCATACATCACTTCGGACTTCCGCCTCATGATGGAGAAAGCCGACGAACTGATAGAAGGCGTAAAGATACTCATGGCGGCGGTAAAAGTACACAAAGGCTATATAGGCATAGAGGATAACAAGCCCGAAGCCATAGAGTTGCTGACGAAAAAACTGGAGAGCAACAGCGAGATTGAGGTCATTCCTTTGCAGAAAAAATACCCACAAGGAGGCGAAAAGCAACTGATTGACGCCGTAATCCGCCGTCAAGTACCGGCTCCACCGGCAATACCTATCAACGTAGGTGCCATCGTTCAAAATGCCGGCACAGCCGTGGCGGTATATGAGGCAGTAATGAAACGCAAGCCTTTGTTTGAGCGTTACACCACGGTAACAGGCAAGAAACTCGCCAAACCAGGTAACTTCCTCGTAAGGATGGGTACGTCTTTCGGTGAACTGATAGACCTTTGCGGAGGTCTTCCGGAAGGAGACAACAAGATTCTTGCCGGTGGTCCTATGATGGGCAAGGCGGTAAACTCTCTCAGTGTGCCTGTGGGCAAGGGACAGAACTCCATCACTATCCTGACCGATGACGACGCACACCGCAAGACACCGCAACCTTGCATACGCTGCGCAAAGTGTGTCAGCGTATGTCCCATGGGCCTGGAGCCATTCCTTCTCGCCTCCGGCAGCGCACTGAAGAAATGGGAACTCATGGAGAAAGAGATGATAACCTCCTGCATAGAGTGCGGTTCCTGCCAATACACTTGCCCCGCACACCGTCCGATGCTCGACAACATACGTCAGGGCAAGCAGACAGTCATGGGCATAATACGCGGAAGGGCTGCAAAAAAATAACCCTGACAACAATGCCACACCTTATATTATATAAGGAGAAAGTGGCGTAATAATAATTCAATTACAATAATATCAAATTAAGATATGTCAAATTTAGTAGTTTCTCTTTCACCTCACGCCCACGGCACGGACTCTGTGGAGAAGAACATGTACGGTGTAGTGATAGCATTACTGCCAGCACTTCTCGCCTCATTCTACTTCTTCGGCCTCGGTTCCCTCATCGTATGTCTTGTGAGCGTAGCAGCCTGCCTATTCTTTGAGTGGGCTATATGCAAGGTATTTCTCAACAGAGAGCCATCGTTACTTGACGGCTCCGCCCTTGTGACAGGTTTGCTTCTGGGCATGAACCTGCCGTCAAACTTCCCGCTGTGGATGATAATCGTAGGTGCGCTGATAGCCATCGGCGTAGGTAAGATGACCTTCGGCGGACTGGGACAGAATCCTTTTAACCCTGCCCTCGTAGGCAGATGCTTCCTCCTTGTCAGCTTCCCCACAGCCATGACATCATGGCCTACCGAGGGACAATGGACCGCTTACACCGATGCGGAGACAGGAGCAACACCCCTCGCACTTATGAAACAGGCGATAAAAGGCAACACTGATGCCCTCAGCCAACTACCCTCAGCATGGGATATGTTCCTTGGCAATGTCACGACAGGTGCAGGAACAATAGGCGAAATATGCGCTCTCGCACTGCTTCTCGGTCTTGCCTATATGCTTTGGAAGAAGATAATAACATGGCACATACCCGTCAGCATCATCGGTACAGTGTTCCTTCTCTCTGCCCTTCTGTGGATAGCGGACGGTAAAACATACGCCGACCCATTCCAAGTGATATTTGCCGGCGGTCTGATGCTCGGTGCTATATTCATGGCAACGGACTATGTCACATCGCCAATGACCCACAAAGGCCAGATTATCTACGGCATAAGCATCGGCATTCTCACCATCATCATTCGCAACTGGGGTGCCTATCCAGAGGGAATGTCATTCGCCATACTCATTATGAACGCCTTTACCCCACTAATAAATATGTATATCAAGCCAAAGCGTTTCGGTGAAGTGCCGGCTAACAAATAATAAGGAGGTCACGGATATGGACAAAATCAAATCAAATCTTCAGAACATGATGCTCGTGCTTACAGGCTCGGCACTAATCTGCGGCGGTCTCCTCGCATATATCAACAACATCACCAAGCCCACCATTGACGCTCAAGCAGAGAAGGCTCTGAACGAAGGCATCTCGGTAGTGCTTGGAGGTAACGCCGGAGAGAGGCTCTCAGAACCGGAGACCATCAACCGCAACATTGACGGAAAAGAGCAAACATTCGTGGTATATAAGATGCAGAACGGCACAGCAGTGCAGTCAACAGACCCCAATGGCTTTGGTGGTAACCTGAAAGTACTGGTCGGTTTCAACGCAGCCGGCGACATTCTCGGCTATACAGTGCTCGAACACGCAGAGACACCGGGACTTGGTGCCAAGGCAGGCGACTGGTTTCAGAAGGGACAGCCGGGCTGTATCATAGGCCTTAACCCCGGCAAAGCCAACCTGACCGTAAGCAAGGACGGCGGTGACATTGACGCCATCACAGCCTCAACTATAACCTCCCGCTCATTCCTACATGCCGTACAGCAGGCCTATAACACCCTCTCAGCCTGCTATGACTCACAGACCGGAGCCACAACGCAGCATAAATGCGGCAACAACGAGACAGAAAAAGAACAAAAACAGTAATTAATCAAAGGAGAACCCAATAATATGTCAAAACTCGGATTAAT
>CALYTD010000195.1 GCA_945486445.1 uncultured Prevotellaceae bacterium | reverse complement strand
TGATCATATAAATAAAAAAATAAAGCATACAACAAGGCAAAAAGTAAGGAGCCGTTGATTTCCGACTAATCAACGGCTCTTTACGATGTAATCAGCACAAAATTGCAATGTAATCAGCACCAAATTGCAAAGTTTGCATCAAAGGATATATGACAACAAGATACATCATCTCAATTTTCATAGCAAGCGAAGACCTAAGATCACGTTATCGTCTGACACTGCATGACGCCTTAATGCCTACTTGTATATAGTCTTCTGGCACAAAAGAGGCAGGAGAAAAGAGCGGCTCACCGTCCTTGATAGGAATGTTGTCTGAGGTATAGTTATTCTCCATTTCACATAGTGATGGGTCATAATCCGTGTAGTCTTGTCCCTTGCCAATAGGTGCTACAGAGATGTTACCGCGCAGTATATGCCCATATCCTGGCACATCAACCGCCTCGTCCATAGATTTACGGCATATAAGGGTGTAGTTTTTCGGGTTGGCAATGGAGATATTGTCAGTGAACTCCACACCACCAAGGTGATGGTTAGAGTATATACCCTTGTTCTTGTTACGGTAGGCTATGCAACGTCTCACTACATGACGAGGTGCAACCGCCACGTTGCGTACCATCTGGCTGCGAGGTTTCATGCCGTATCCGCCTGCCTTGAAGCCCGTGCCATCGCCTGCACCACGCAGAGTGCCGGGGCGGAAACCGTTATAGAACGCCACACAGTCCTCTATAACCACCGGCGCAAGGCAGTTGATAAGGTCAAAACCGTCATCGCTATTCCACCATGCACGGCAGCCACGGAATACGTTGCCAGTATGTTCTACCGACGTACAATGCGCGCCAAAACCATCAGTGTTGCCACCATAACCATTGTCTGAATAGTAATCGTAATTATTATAGGCATCACAGTTAAGGAACAAGTTATCTTTTCCAGAAAGCAGATAGATGCCTATCGCCATGCCATCGTGGAAGGACATACCCTCCAAAAGGCAGTTGTTAGCCCCTAATATACGAACGCACTCACTCTGGGAATGTCCTTTTTGTAACACGCGCAGCCCCGTAATTTCCAACTGTCGCATGACGATATAGTCTGCCGAGAGAAGTATTCCCGTAAGTCGGTAGTCACCAGGATTGATTGCCGACATATCAAACTCTGCACGTTCCGCCTTGTAACCGCTAAACACTATGGGGGCTTCCGCCGTGCCGGAGCGCGTGATATGAAACACAGTGGCATAACGACCATTGTAATACTGCACCTCATCGTTGGTAACACGGTACGTGCCCTGCCGGAAGAACACGGTATCACCTGCCTCTGCCAACTTCTGCGCATAGCCGAAAGTGGCAAAAGGTTTCAGCTTGGTTCCCTCGGCATTGTCATCGCCTGCCGGTGCCACGAAATACGTCTTGGCCGATATTGACGCAGCACACAGTGAGCAAAGTAATAAAGATTGGACTCTGTTCATTTCCTTGTCGGTTTATTTAATCATTTGTTATACTTCCCTACAAAGGCGCAGACCTTGGCGGAATATTCCTCCGGGTGGTCGCTATACGCCTTTGCGTGCTTTGAGCCTTTGGCTATCCAGAGTTGTTTTACGCCATGCTTGGCGGCATAAAGACGATATACCATCTCTGTCTTTACAAACGTGTCATCATCTCCATGAATGAAGAGCATCGGCTTATCACACTTCGCTACCTGACTGACAGGCGAAGCCTCCGTGAACGACCATCCGTTCTGCATCTTGCATAACCAACTTGTTACATACAGCATAGGGAACGGCGGAAGAGAGAACCGCGCATCCAACTCGTTGCGGAACTCATCCCACACGGAGGTATAACCGCAGTCCTCGACAAAGCAGGTGACATAACCGGGCAGCGATTCGCCGCTGACAGACATCACCGTAGCCGCTCCCATGGAAACGCCATGCAGCACCTGACGTGTGTTTCCGCCAAACAGACTGTCAGCCAAAGCACACCATTGCAGCACGTCGAGACGGTCTTTCCAGCCCATCTGCACATACTCTCCCTTTGAAAGACCGTGATAATGCAAGTCCGGCAGAAGGATGTTGTAATGCAACCGGCGGTCATAGATGCTTGCTATATTACCCATGAGCAGGGCGTTGTCGGTATATCCGTGTACCAAAACCGCCACCTTTTCCGTGGCACTGTCTGCGCGCAGATACCACGCATGAATGCTGTCACCAGTGGTGTTACTGACGATAAAAGTGTCACGCAAGGCTTTGCGCTGCACCACCGAGTCCACCCACTCCTGCGCAACGTATGGTTTAAGAGTGGGTTTAAGGGCATAATGCAGGAAGCCTTCCGACACAACAAGCAGTAAGAAGGCGAAGAGGAGACAGATAAGGATTAGTCTTCTCAAAAAACTATTACGTTTACACATGACTTTGGCTTATTTATTAAGTAAGAGAACAAAATTAATGTATAATATAATTTCATCATTTGTTTCATTAATATATTTTATCGCTTAAAATTTCGTTCGCTTACTTAATACATGAAATCTTCCTGCTCACGGAATGAAGAGGGCAGATACCCAGTCTGACGCTTGAAGAATTTTACAAAATAAGAGGGGTCCTCAAAGCCCAGATGATCGGCAATCTCCTTTATCATCATGTTGGAAAAGCGCACAAGTCGTTTGGCCTCCAAGGTAATTCTGTCGTTGATAAAAGACAGAGGTGTCTTGCCCGCACATTCAAGAATACTGTTACTAAGTGTCTTGGCAGAAACATTCAGGTAGTCTGCATATTCCTTTACCGTGTGCATCCGCATATAATGCTGCTCCAGCGCTTTGCGGAACTGCACGAAAAGCCTGTGAGACGTCTTCGTCTCATTGAGCGCATTGTCATTGTTTTTCTCACAATGGCGGTGTATGAGGATAAGAAATATCTTTGTAAGTGAGCGCAGCATATCCACATGACCGATAAGGTTCTCATTGGCCTGTTCCTCTTCCAGCTTACGCAACACGAGGAGAAGACGCTGCGCTGTATCCTCACTGATGATGCAATATGGTTGTGAGTCAAAGGCATTGAAAAGGTTATACTTGATGTATATATCCTCATCGGTGTGCTCCTCTTTAAGGAAATCCGTGCAGAACTTGATGAGAATACCTTTGTGCTCCACTGCATGATCAAAGAAATGCACCTGTCCCGGAGCGAGAAAGAAAAGGGTATCCTTCTCTATCGGGTACTCCTTGAAATCCACAGTATGCGTTCCCCCACCCTCGCGAAACCATATTATCTCATAAAACGTATGCACATGAGGCGAATCATTGTCCATCTCGTCATGCTCAAAGAATGCCGGCATATAGTCAATACTCAGTTCCGCACCTTTGGGGGCGTTGCACACCATATTATATATAGTGTCTAATTGGGGCTGTTCCATGTTCGGATATTTAGTTGTTTAGTGGTTTGGTGGTTTAGTTGTTTGGTGTTTTTATAAGGACAAAGTTACGTTTTTTCGGTGGATTCACAATAGTAAAGGAAAGAAACATGATGGCGAATTTTGGAAAATTATACACAATTAA
>CALYTD010000194.1 GCA_945486445.1 uncultured Prevotellaceae bacterium | reverse complement strand
CATGGACAGCCTATATGTCATGTTCTATTTCTCTGCCTACAATCCTACAAGGAAATACAACGCTTATAACACCTTCGCCGTAAGTCGTGACCTTATTCATTGGCAGGATTGGGAAGGAACAGACCTTATATATCCTTCCAAACCCTATGATGATATGTTTGCTCACAAGAGTTATGTGATGAAACATGACGGTGTAGTGTACCATTTCTATTGCGCAGTAAACAAGAGTGGTCAGAGGGGCATTGCCGTTGCCACAAGTGTACCGATGGGACGCTCTGAGGTAAAGTTCCCCACACCAGAGGAGAAGGGACGTCGTAAAACCATAACACTCAACGATGATTGGAAAGCATGTCTTGTAAAGACAAATCAGAAAGAAGTATATGGTGATACGTTGACACACAGCATAACACTACCACATAACTTTGACGATTATTACGGTTACCGGCAGTTGAGACATGGCAACCTTCACGGTACTGCACGCTATGAAAAACACTTCACCTGTTCTCCACTCTCTGGCAAACGATATTTTCTTAACTTCGAGGGCATCGGTACATATGCTACCGTCACTCTCAATGGACATCGTTTTCAACGTGTTCCAGTAGGACGCACCACATACACCCTTGACGTTACAGATCAACTGTATGCTGGCGACAATAACCTCATCGTAGATGTGGAACACCCTGATATGATAACTGACATGCCGTGGGTATGCGGTGGTTGTTCCTCAGAATGGGGATTCTCTGAAGGCAGTCAACCTTTCGGAATATTCCGCCCAGTATCACTCATAGCAACAAGTGAAACACGCATAGAACCTTACGGCGTACACGTATGGAACAATGCTGCCTGTGACAGCGTATTCATTGATACCGAGGTAAAAAACTATGCCGCTGACACCGTAAAGATACAAGTAGTTAATAAACTCAATCATAGCAACGGCAAACAATATTTCCGCCTTGCTGAAGAAGTTACACTTGCACCAGGCCAAACAACCATCCTGCATCAACATACAGCAGTTAATAACCCTCACAGGTGGAATCTGGAAGACCCTTATCTCTATACTCTGGTATCAATGATAAAAGATGACAAGGGCAAAACCATCGATGAAGTGTCCACAGAATACGGCATACGTTCCATATCATGGCCTTTGCACCGCAAGGATGACCCTAACGACTCACGACAGTTCCTACTTAACGGCAATCCCGTATTCATCAACGGCACGTGTGACTACGAACATCTCTTCGGACAGAGCCATGCCTTCTCCCACGAGCAAATATCCTCCCGTGTGAAAAAGATGCGACAAACTGGCTTCAATGCTTTCCGTGAGGCACACCAACCTCATAACCTACATTACCAGCATCTACTCGACAATCAGGGAATGTTATTCTGGAGTCAGTTCTCTGCACATATATGGTACGACACACCTCAGTTCCGTGACAACTTCAAGCATCTCTTGCGACAGTGGGTCAAGGAAAGGAGAAACTCTCCAAGCCTGATTCTATGGGGATTACAGAACGAAAGCGTTCTGCCACGAGACTTTGCAGAGGAGTGTACAAAAATAATACGAGAAATGGACCCCACCGCCATCAACCAACGTGCAGTAACAACATGTAACGGTGGCGAAGGCACTGACTGGAATGTAGTACAGAACTGGAGCGGTACATACGGAGGGAAAATTGCAAACTATGGTGAAGAACTAAAACGTCCCGACCAGCTGCTTAATGGGGAATACGGTGCATGGCGAACCCTGGGACTTCGCGGTAGCGATAAATACAGCGAGGACAATTTCTGCTCTATTCTCAAGCAGAAATCCATCCTGGCAAAGCAAGTCTCTGACAGCGTCTGTGGTCACTTCCAATGGATTTTCGTATCACATGAGAATCCTGGACGTGTGCAACCTGACGAGAATCTGCGACGTATAGACAAGGTTGGGCCATTCAATTACAAAGGACTGTTCACCCCATGGGAGCAGCCTACGGAGGCTTTCTATATGTATCGCAACTTGTTTGCTGACAGCACAGCATCTCATCATATTCCAACAGCAGCAGACAGGAACCGTGACATCATCAAGGCAGATGCTGGCTGCACCTATCTCTACCGTGTAAACTGTGGCGGTGATGAATACACAGACACATATAATCAGAAATGGTCACAAGATAGCGAACGCTTCTCCACATCATGGTCACAGCCCTTCGGTCTATCCCCCTTTATGGCAAGTCAGGGTCATATCATTGACAGCATACACGGTACGGCTGATGCTCCACTATTCTCTTACTTCCGTTATGGCAGGCATCGTCTGAAATATACGTTTCCCGTCCCAGAGGGTAAATATCGCATAGAACTATATTTCGCAGAACCATGGCTCGGAGCGCGTTATGGTTCAAACATAGACTGTGAAGGAGAACGCATCTTTGATGTTGCCATTGGCAGCAAAACCGTGATTGATGACCTTGACCTCTGGGCAGAAGCAGGATATGCAGGAGCATACAAGAAAGTAGTATATGCCGATGCTGAGGACGGCAAGATAACCATATCCTTCCCCGAGGTAAAAGTGGGTGAAGCGGTTATCTCTGCCATTGCCATTGCTACTGATAAACCCGTCGCAATGTCAATGGCAGACACCTCACGTTCTCTTCCCTCAAACTATTGGTCAAACCTCGATACAGACACCATAGCACGCACACCTAAGAGCGCCTTACCTACTGACACTGAGGCCTTCCCCGCCGTACGATATACTGTTGATAACACTCTGCAACAGCCGGGGTGGACTATCACTCCTGGCATAGCACGCGAATATATGTTCCGTTTCCGTTATCGCAACACCAAAGAGAAAGACATTGATGCACGCATTAAGGTAACCGACAGTAGCGGAACTATATTGGTAAACCGCAGCATGACATTTCCTAAAACCCCACGGAAGTTCAAGACCATCAGCACTACCACAGGCACTCAAATTAATGCCGGGACATACAGAGTAACGCTGGAAAACGCAGAAGATGTGGAATTTGAATACCTTGAAGTACAATGAAAAAAATACTACTGTCACTCATAACTCCCCTACTCCCCATCATAGGAGTAATTTCCTCCACCACACAGAAAGACTGGGAAAACAATCACGTGCTACAAATCAACCGTGAGGCAGCACGAGCCAGTTTCCTACCATACACCGCCCAGCCCGGTGATCAAACGCTATCACTTAACGGGCAGTGGAAATTCCGCTGGGCAAAGACACCAGAGGAAACCCTGCCAGACTTTCATGTCAAGGGATTCAACGACAGTAGTTGGAACACACTCCCCGTTCCCGCCACGTGGGAGACATCTGGTTATGGCACTCCCATTTACATCTCTGCAGGTTATCCCTTCCGCATAAACCCACCATTGGTAACAACAGAGCCACCCACCAACTGGACAACATACAAGGAACGCAACCCCACGGGACAATACCGTCGCACTTTCTCACTGCCGGGCAGTTGGTTGACAGGACAAGTATTCCTACGCTTTGAGGGAGTACAGAGCGCATTTTACGTATGGATTAACG
>CALYTD010000193.1 GCA_945486445.1 uncultured Prevotellaceae bacterium | reverse complement strand
TGCTCGACGAGGCTGTGAAGCGCGAGCGACTGTTCTTCGGCGAGTTCAATGCGCAGAAGCCTAAGCTCTTCGTAGGTCCTAACGAGCCTATTGGCAAGGGCAAGGGCATACACCCGGGCAGGGTGGCATGGGTTCACGCTCCGGGCGTTGCCACATGGGACGGACACACCGGACTGTGGGTGGAGGACCGCTGGAACGATCAGGCAAAGGCTGATGCACTGATACGTGAGGGCGTGATGCAGCTGACGGGCGAGGCTAGCCCCAAGAAGGCATGGCAGGCTCTGTTCAAGCACTTCAACAAGGAGCACAAGCGTGGCAACCGCGGCTATAAGAAGGGCGAGAAGATTGCCGTGAAGCTCAACATCAACAATGCCATAACACACCACGACACCATAGAGCTCAACTCTTCGCCTTTCGTTACGCTGGCATTGGTGCGCTCCATGGTCAACGACGGCGGCGTGCGCCAGCAGGACATCATCTTGTGTGAGCCAAGCCGCGCCATAACCGACAGCATATATAATAAGGTTTACAGGGAGTTCCCACAGGTGCGCTTCATCGACAACCTCGGCGGCGACGGCAGGGAGAAGTGTGAGTATTACCCTGAGCAGATAGTATATTCTACAGATAACGGCAAGATGGCACGCGGACTGGCTAAGTGCATCGTTGACGCTGACTATCTCATTAACTCCGCCTTGTTGAAGACACACTCTGGTCCGGGTGTCACGCTGACGGGCAAGAACTGGTATGGCGCCACCGACATCAACCTGCTGTGGCGACAGAATGCTCACAACGGCGTAAGCCAGGACAAGCGCAACGGCAAACCTGCCTACAAGACTTTCGTGGACTGGATGGCTCATAAGGACATGGGACAGAAGGCGCTGCTCTTCATCATCGACGGCACCTACGGCTCACGCGACGTGAACGGTGCGCCTAACCCTAAGTGGATGAAGGAGCCTTTCAATGGTCAGTGGGCTTGCTCGCTGATTATGTCGCAGGACGAGGTAGCGTGTGATGCCGTGGGCATGGACATCATCATCAACGAATGGCCTGAGTTTGGCAGCCTCAACTACTGCGACGAGTATCTGCGCGAGGCTGCAAGCATACCAAATGCACCAAGCGGCACGGTGTATAAGTTCGGCGGCAAGCCGCTCACCGAGCCTCTCGGACTCTTTGAGCACTGGGGCAGCAACCACAAGTACACCAAGATTGACCTGATATATAAGGAACTGAAGTAGCATCCTGAAAAACAAGGGGGAAAAGCCAAAAGGCTTTCCGGTAAACTGCGACACCGTTGCAGTAAACAAGGGAATATATATATGATAAGGAATATTTTGTTTACTATAAGGAAAAGAATAGGGGGCGTGGCTGTCCTCGCCCTGTTCTCCACTGCCGTGCAGGCTGATGACGCCTTCCACGGCATACTGCCCGTAACCGACCGCACCATGATGCGCAGCCTTAACGGCGAGTGGGCACTGAAGGTGATTGAGGGAACGGCAGACACTGACGAGGTGCCTGCACAGGACGGCTCATGGGGCAAGATACCCGTGCCGGGCTGTTGGGAGGCTTACGGATATTGCAAGCCGAGCTACGACAAGGCCAATCCATTGACGGGCTACTACCGCACCACCTTCTCCGTACCGACGGAGTGGAAGGGCAAGCGCATAGTGCTGCGCCTCGACGGCGTGCTCTACGGCTATGACCTGTGGATAAACGGTAAGAAGGCCGGCTCATGGCGCTCCGGATATAACACCGCCCTCTTTGACATCACGCCATATATCAACAAGAAGCGTGGCAGTCAGGAGCTTGCCATGAAGGTGATAACACGCTTCCCCGGCAGCGACTTCGACTATAACGACGACTGGGCGCCATCGGGAATATTTCGCGACGTTACACTGATGGCGGTGCCTGAGACTCACCTCAGCGACCTCACCATTCACGCTAAGCTCAGCGGTGAGGTAAGCGTTGACACCGAGATTGCCAATGCCAAGAAGGGCACTACCGTGAAGCATGAGATATATGACATGCAGGGCAATATGGTTGGCTCGTCAAAGGTTGACGACCCGCAGTTGTGGGCTGCAGAGACTCCGTATCTCTACTCCCTGCGCACCATGCTGATGCAGAAGAAGGACACGCTGCAGGTGTTCACCAACAGGTTTGGCTTCCGTGAGACCACCATAGAGGGCAATGTGCTGAAGCTTAACGGCAAGCCCATCAAGCTGCGCGGCGTGACGTGCCACTCCACCGACCCCGTAACGGTGAAGGTAATCAACGAGGAAAGCATACTGCGCGACATGAAGCTTATGAAGGAGGCTTCTGTGAACTACATTCGCACATCGCACTACCCACGTGAGCCGCGCTTCTACGAACTGGCTGACTCTCTCGGCTTCTACGTCATTGACGAGGTGCCGTTCGGTTTCGGCGACAAGCTATTGTCTGACACCGCCTACTACCCTGTGTTGCAGCAGCGTGCGCAAGCTACCATACGCCGTGACAAGAACCACCCCTCGGTCATCATCTGGAGCCTTGGCAACGAGAATCCTCTCACCGACATCTGCATACGACTGGGAGAGTACGTGAGCAGCGAACTTGACCCTTCGCGCCCTTACTGCTATCCGCAGGTGGGCAGCTACTTCCGCCGTTTCTTTGAGGGTGAGAATGCCAAGGGCTTCCCTTCAAAGGCTCCGATATACTCTCCGCACTACCCTACTACCGGACAGATAGCCGGGTTCTACCAGCATCGTGACCGACCGGTGATATTCACCGAATACTGCCACACCCTCGGCATCTCACTGGAGGACCACGACCGTCAGTGGGAGATAATACAGCGCACGCCGGGCATAGCCGGCGGTTCCGTATGGGAGTGGGTGGACCAGGGCATGCCGTTTAAGGATTCACTTGACAACAGATACGGCTATGAGGAAAAAGTGTTCACATCTGATAACGGTGGCTTTGAGATGTATGGCAACAAGGGTACCGACGGTTTGCTGTATGCCGACCGCACTCCTTTGCCTAACTATTACGAGCTGCGCCGCAACTATGCGCGTGCTTTCGTGTCATCGCTGAAAGGCAACGTACTGACTATAGTAAACCGCTATGACTTCCTGAACCTGAAAGACAACGTGACCTTCCGCTGGACACTGACCTGCGACCGTGACACCGTGCGCACCGGGGCTTTCACCATTGACTGCGCGCCACACGACTCTGCCACCTATCGCATGGAACTGCCAGAGCAGACAGGACTGTCGCTGCTGTGCTTTGACGTGGTTGATGCACAGGGACATGAGTTCCTGGAGCAGAGTTTCGTGATGAACAAGCCATCTTTCTCTGTCATCGGAACAAAGGGAACGAATACCGACACACCGTCTTTCCTCGTACGCGTAGGACGTAAGGCTACCATGGCAGAGCTCATCAAGGTGGGCGACAAACGCATAGAGCGCTATCTGCAGCCTGTTGGCAACCCTTACGTCAAGGCTGACATAAAGACCAAGAAATGCCCTAAAGACTCCCAATTTTTTGCAACATATCCTGTTTCTTCTCTCAACTCACGCTGTGCTGCAAACAAAGGG
>CALYTD010000192.1 GCA_945486445.1 uncultured Prevotellaceae bacterium | reverse complement strand
TGAACGCTGCAAAGAAGCCAATGGCACTTGTAGGACAGGGTGTTGAACTGGGAAATGCACAAGAAGAACTCAAGGAATTCCTTGAAAAAGCAGACATACCAGCAGGCCGCACCCTCATGGGATTGTCCGCCCTGCCCAGCAATCACAAACTGAATATGGGAATGTTGGGTATGCACGGCTCCTATTCCGTGAACTTAAAGGAGCAGGAAGCAGACGTGATTATAGCAATAGGCATGCGTTTCTCTGACCGAGTAACAGGCGATCTGAAACGATATGCAAAGCAAGCGAAGATTATTCACCTTGACATTGACCCGTCAGAAATAGACAAGAACGTTAAGACAACAGTGGCAGTGATAGGCGACTGCAAGGTATCACTGCCTGCATTGACGGCTCTTGTAAACAAGGCAGACCACTCTGACTGGAAGGAATCATTCCAACCACTGCGTCAAAAGGAAATAGAAAACGTTATAACACCAGCCACAAAGCCTACCTCCGGGCCACTATTGATGGGCGAAGTGGCACATGATGTAGCAAAAGCGACAAACAGTGAGGCCATACTTGTAACCGATGTAGGCCAGAATCAGATGATGTCCGCACGCTACTTCAAATTCCACAAGAGCCGTTCCATAGCCACCTCTGGCGGACTTGGCACCATGGGCTACGGACTACCAGCCGCAATGGGAGCGACATACGGAGCGCCTGACCGCACCGTCTGCTGCTTTATGGGTGACGGAGGTCTGCAAATGGTAATACAAGAATTGGGTACTATAATGGAATACAATATCCCAGTTAAGATGATATTACTCAACAACAACTTCCTCGGCAACGTGCGTCAATGGCAGGATATGTTCTTCGGACACAAGCGTTCGTTCACTCCAATGACCAATCCTGACTTTGGTAAGGTTGCAGAAGCATACAGCATACCGTACCGTCGTGTCGCAGAACGTGAGGAACTTGCCGATGCCATCAACGAGATGATAAACACTAACGGTCCCTTCCTGCTGGAAACCATCATCAAGCCAGACGCCAACGTGGAGCCAATGACCGCGCCAGGACAGGCTGTCAACGAGATGATGCTGAACGTGGAATGTTGATATTAGGATACAAAAGACAATAGATTACAAGTATAGATACAAAGGATGAACAAAGAGAATAACAGTTGTTGCACCAAAAACAACAATCCTGTTCAAGAAGCACAAAACGGTTCTCCGTTATATACCTTACAGGTTTACACAGAGAACATTGCCGGAGTACTCAACCAGATCACAGCGGTATTCACACGCAGACAGATAAACATCGAGTCTCTCAACGTGTCACCGTCAAGCATCAAGGGCGTACACAAATACACTATCACGGCATACAGCGATGAGGAGACCATCAAAAAGGTTGTAAAACAGATAGAGAAGAAGATTGACGTGGTAAAGGCACACTACTACCTCAATAGCGAGTTGTTCCTTGTAGAGGTAGCCCTGTTCAAAATATCTACGCCAAAGATGATGGCCGATGCAGAGATGTCACGTGCCATACGCCATGCCAATGCAAGGATAACAGAGGTGAACGACACCTTCTGCATTGTGGTATGCGAGGGTACAACAGACCACATACTGAACCTTTTTCATGAGATTAACAAAACCCCAGACAGCATACTGCAATTCACTCGCTCCGGCCGCATAGCCGTAACACGCCACTGTCAAGAAGAGGTAAGCCGCTTCCTGCACGAACGTGGGGAGTCAATGTAGTCAGCAATAAACGCTAATGACAGACAAGACAACAAAGTATCATTGTACGGCAGATGCCTTCCACTGTGACTTCCAGCACCAACTGTGTATAGGCCACCTTGGCAACAGCCTGCTCAACGCCTCCGACATGCACTCCACACAGCGCAACTTCGGCATGACGTATCTCAACACCATCAACAAGACATGGGTGCTGTCACGCCTTGCAATAGAGTTGTATGACATCCCAAAAGAGCATGAAGGCTTCACCATAGAGACGTGGGTGGAAAACGCTATGAAATATTTCACCAAACGTAACTGGGCCATATACTCCCCAAAAGAGGACAAGGTATATGGATATGCCAAGAGTATATGGGCTATGATAGACACCGTAACGCGGGAACCACAGGACATTCTGGCAGTAAACAATGGCAGGATAACAGAGTATCTGTACCCGGAGAAAGCGTGCGACATGGCAGAGGTGTCACGCGTCACAGTTCCAAACATGGAGGAATACTGCGAGTCCACCGCAAGATACAGTGACATAGACGTTAACGGGCACTGCAACTCGATGAAATACATTGACCACGTGATGGACACATTCAGTCAGGAACACCTGCTGAACTACCAGTTGCAACGCCTTGAAATAGCATACGTTGCCGAAGGACATTGGGGTGAAACGGTGCGCATCTACCACCTGTCGCCAGACAATACACAGCACTTCTTCCGCCTAACCAAACATAACGGCGAGGAGGACGAACAGGAGTTGTGTCGGCTTAAAGTATATTTTAAGGATAAAAGGGGTATAAATAATGTGTAAAACCTTGCATTATTCAGAAATAATCACTACCTTTGCAACTCAAAAAAGAAGACAAGTTATATACACAACAACTTTATAAAATTTACAGAAATGGCAAAAATGAATTTTGGTGGAGTTATCGAAGAGGTAATGACACGTGAGGAATTCCCATTGGAGAAGGCTCGTGAAATACTCAAAGACGAGACCATCGCAGTAATCGGTTATGGTGTTCAGGGTCCTGGTCAGGCTTGTAACCTGCGTGACAACGGCTTCAACGTTATCGTAGGCCAGCGTCAAGGCAAGACCTATGAGAAGGCAATCAACGACGGTTGGGTACCAGGTGAAACCCTCTTCTCTATCGAGGAGGCAGCAGACAAGGGTACAATCATCATGTGCCTGCTCTCAGACGCAGCCGTAATGTCAGTATGGCCAACACTGCAGCAGTACCTTACACCAGGCAAGGCACTCTACTTCTCTCACGGTTTCGCCATCACATGGTCTGACCGCACTGGCTGTGTTCCTTCAAAGGACATAGACGTTATCATGGTAGCACCAAAGGGTTCCGGCACATCTCTCCGCACCATGTTCCTCGAAGGACGTGGCCTCAACTCATCATACGCAGTCTATAACGACGCTACCGGCAAGGCACTTGACCGCACTCTCGCCCTCGGCATCGGCATAGGTTCTGGCTATCTCTTTGAGACAACATTCCAGCGTGAGGCTACATCAGACCTCACTGGCGAGCGCGGCTCACTCATGGGAGCTATTCAGGGACTGCTCAGCGCACAGTATGAGGTGCTCCGCGAGAACGGACACACTCCTTCTGAGGCTTTCAACGAGACCGTTGAGGAACTCACACAGTCACTCATGCCACTCTTCGCAGCAAAAGGTATGGACTGGATGTACGCTAACTGTTCAACAACAGCACAGCGCGGCGCACTCGACTGGATGGGTCCTTTCCACGACGCTTGCAAGCCAGTCGTTGAGAAACTCTACCAGTCAGTAAAGAGCGGTAACGAGGCTCAGATCTCAATTGACGCCAACTCAAAGCCTGACTACCG
>CALYTD010000191.1 GCA_945486445.1 uncultured Prevotellaceae bacterium | reverse complement strand
ATAGCAAAGCGCAGGAAAGTGACAGTGGACGAACTGTGCAAGATGAACCATCTGACACGAGACATAAAGGTAAGGCCAGGCCAGTTGCTCAGGTATTCATAACCAACAAACGGACTTGACACAGACAACAAGTAACGGATAAGAAACAGACAATAACAGGAAATTGTGATTACGTAATGGGTCTTTCGCAAGACAGACAGAGGGCAGAAGCTCGCAGACGTGCCATTACATAATCACAATTTCTGTATTCAACCCCCAAGAAACGCCAATGACACCCGTACTTACCATAACAGGCTCTGACAGTACCGGCGGTTCTGGCATACAAGCCGACATCAAGACCATAACAGCCCTTGGTGGATATGCCGTGACGGCAATAACCTCTGTGACGGTACAGGACAGCAACGGCATACGCAGAATACACGACCTGCCAGCGGATATGGTGACAGAACAGGTGCGCTCTATCATGCAGGACATACGTCCAGGGGCCGTAAAAGTAGGCCTTGTGCGTGACGTAGAAACGATAAAAGCATTGCATGACGAAATAATAAGCTGCCGACGGATAGTCTGTGACCCCGGTTTCCTGTCGTCGCACGGCACACAACTCGTGCCGGACGAGGCGGTGGAAGCAATAAGTCGCCACCTGATACCAGAGGCATCACTGCTGCTGCTGAGGTGTAACGAGGCAGAACGGCTGCTGGGAATGAGCATCGCCACAGATGATGACATGATAAAAGCCACGGAAACACTGACAAAGATGGGAGCCGAGGCGGTGTTGCTGCGTGGCGGACACCAGACAGACGGAATGTTGACAGCACTATATTACGAAAAAGGAAGGAAGGCCTTTTACACCTCACGGAATACTGAGGGCTGGCAAAGACACGGCGTGGGCGGAGCATTATCCACCGCCGTAGCAACGAGAATGGCGTTCGGCGACGACACCATGACGGCAATACAAAAGGCACACGACTACATTCACCGGCAAGTAGTGTATGCAGTAACACCGAAAACAATGGGACTGAGGCCCGCAGACCTATACAACCAGTTCATGTCACTGATAGCACAGCACTACCGCGAGGCACACGGCGTGGCGTTTTATGCAGACAGACTGTCAATAAGTACACGCTATCTGGCACAGATAACAGAGAAAGTTGTGGGCAAGACACCAAAGCAACTGATTGCCGACTACCTGATGCAAGAAGCAAGAATGCTGCTCTCTACATCAACCCTCACCATTCAGGAGATGTCAGACAAACTGGGGTTCTCATCGCAGTCACTGTTCTCCAACTTCTTCCACGCACAACAAGGTTGCACACCAAAGGAATACAGAGAAAGGTAAATAGGTGTTGATTTTCGGAACAATGTTTTATAATGTGGGAATGAATATTTGTTCATCCCTTTTTTTGTTCGTACTTTTGCAGAAAATTTGAAAAAGAATATAAACAGAATATAAAAACAAAAGACAATGGAAGACAGAACAACCCTCAACCGTAACCTTGCACAGATGCTTAAGGGCGGAGTGATTATGGACGTTACAACACCAGAGCAGGCACGCATAGCAGAGGCCGCCGGCGCTTGCGCAGTGATGGCACTTGAACGCATACCTGCTGACATTCGTGCGGCAGGTGGTGTGAGCCGCATGAGTGACCCTAAGATGATAAAGGGTATTCAGGAGGCAGTGACAATACCTGTGATGGCAAAGTGCCGCATAGGTCACTTCGTGGAGGCTCAGATACTTGAGGCAATAGAGATAGACTACATAGACGAGAGCGAGGTGCTCTCACCTGCCGATGATGTATATCACATCAACAAACGCGACTTTAAGGTTCCGTTCGTGTGTGGAGCAAAAGACCTTGGAGAGGCTCTGCGCCGCATCAATGAGGGCGCAACGATGATACGTACCAAGGGAGAGCCGGGTACGGGTGACGTGATTCAGGCTGTGCGCCACATGCGAATGATGCAGAGCGAGATGCGCCGTCTCACCTCTATGGCAGAGGATGAACTGTATGAGGCAGCAAAACAGTTGCGTGTACCGTATGACCTCGTGCAGTATGTGCATGACAACGGCAAACTGCCGGTAGTTAACTTCGCCGCAGGCGGTGTGGCAACTCCTGCCGATGCCGCGCTGATGATGCAACTCGGAGCGGAAGGCGTGTTCGTGGGTAGCGGTATATTCAAGAGCGGAAACCCGGAGAAACGCGCACAGGCCATAGTGAAGGCAGTGACAAACTATAAGAATCCGAAAATAATAGCAGAACTGTCAGAAGACCTCGGCGAAGCCATGGTAGGCATCAACGAGAGCGAGATAGAACTGCTGATGGCTGAAAGAGGTAAGTAAATGAAGCGCATCGCTATATTGGCCTTACAGGGAGCGTTTGCCGAACACGAGCAGATGCTGCAATATCTGGGGGCGGAGACAACGCAGATACGTAACCTTGCCGACTGGAACGCCTTTCTTGGCGAGAGCCGGGAGACGGGCGATTACAGTGGAAAGGGATTGGTGATACCCGGAGGCGAGAGCACGGCGATGATGCGCATCATGCGTGACGAGGAACTGTTCCTGCCGTTGCAGACTGCCATACGTGGCGGTCTGCCGGTGTTCGGAACGTGCGCCGGGCTTATATTGCTTGACAAGAAACACCTTGACACTATGGACATCGTTGCACTGCGCAACGCCTATGGGCGCCAACTCGGCAGTTTCTATGCAGAGGCAGACTTCAAAGGCATTGATACACCGGTGCCCATGACCTTCATCCGCGCTCCATACATAAGTGAGGCAGGCGGGGAAGTTGACATACTCGCCACGGTTGATGGACGCATCATAGCCGCCCGGCAGGGGCATCAACTCGTAACAGCTTTTCATCCGGAACTAAATGAGGACACACGGGTTCATGCCTATTTCTTGTCCATAATTAATTGCCCGTAACAACATTCTACGCCAGAATATATGAGTATGAATAATTACATTGAATCGTTGAATATCGGTGAAAACGTCTTCAGGTTAGAGGATGACACCACACTTGAATACCTTGTCCATTTTGCAGCACCATTTACTGGGGATGACAGCATTGTAGTACCTAAAGGAACATGCTTTGCTTTACATGGACTCATGCGAGATGATGCGTTTTATATGCATCCAGTAGAAGAAGAAACTATGCTATTGAATAGGATTAAGGCTCAGGTGCAAGAAAAAGACCCCAAACTGGTGGGCCGATTTGCCGGGGTCTCATTCTTTATCACGGAGGAGCAACTGAAAACATTGCCTGTCACCTTTACGTCTGGCAGCCGTGAAAGAGCCTTGGAAATATTGCGGCTGATTATCAAACGCCAAGAATAAGACCATCGTAAGTTCTTGTTAGAAAGTAATAGGCTGCATGAGTCAAAGACCCAATAAGGTCACTTTCTTTGGGGCAAAACTGTTAGACTATTACCACATTTGGACACTGTATTATTAGAAGCATTTGACTATACCGCTCTTGGGCATATTCATGGTCCACAGCGGGTAGGAAGTGATCGAATCCGGTATGCAGGTTCTCCATTAAAATATTCATTCTCCGAGGAATATCATAAAAAATCGGTC
>CALYTD010000190.1 GCA_945486445.1 uncultured Prevotellaceae bacterium | reverse complement strand
GTAACAGCCAAATTTTCGCACTTCTTTTTCTTAAAATAGGAATTATATTCGTAACTTTGCAGGCATGAAGAGAATACTGTTTGTATGCCACGGCAACATCTGTCGCAGCCCGATGGCAGAGTTTATAATGAAGAAGTTGGTGGAGGAAGCACACCTTCAAGATAGTTTTCACATAGCGTCTGCCGCCACAAGTACGGAGGAACTGGGCAACGGTGTCTATCCGCCGGCACGCCGTAAGTTGGCGGAACACGGCATATCGTGCTCCGGAAAGACCGCACTCCAACTCACACGGCGTGACTATGAGGAGTATGACCTGCTTATAGGCATGGACAGTTACAACATACGCAACATGAGACGTATATGCGGCGGCGACCCGGAGGGCAAGATACGTATGCTGATGGAGTACACCTCGCGTCCGGGAGAAGTGGCGGATCCGTGGTACACGGGTGACTTCAACGCCACTTACAGGGACTGTTTAGATGGCTGCAAGGGGTTGCTACAGAGCTTGCAAACAGCATAATGGCAATGCAGGGATGCACCTTGGCGCATCCGAGACACCACAATCGCCGAAAAAACGGCCGCACCATGGGGAGGCACTACACCGCGGTGCAATTCAAAGCGTCACAAGAGGCATCACAATCTGGTGCTGATTACACCACAATCTGGTGCTGATTACAACGTGAACAGGTGCTGTTCACATGACAAACAGGTGCTTATCACAGAGATGGCGATGGAAAACCGCATCGTCATTATACAGAAAACAACATAAATATGCCATTATTATTAAAACCGATATTCAGCAGGGCGTTCCTGTTCCTGTACCTGCTCGGCATAGTGAGCAGCATTGTCACCGTGCCGGACTACAAGGACGCGCGGATGTATGACAACGCCCCACTGGAACTGTTCCTTGACGTTTATCTTGTATGCGCGGTGCTCTCCCTCGTGCCCAAGACGCTGCGCGTGGGCAGACACCTTATATATATAAGGACCATGGTGAAGGGTTTGGTGTATGCCGTGGCATATCCGCTGTACATCATAGACACCTTCTGCTGGGTGAAGTTCGGTGCAACGCTGAACCCCTCGATGCTCCTGCTGATGGGAGAGACCAACAGCAACGAGGCGGGGGAGTTCCTTTCCACTTACCTCACGGCAGACATCATACTGAGCGACGTAGGCTGGTTTCTGCTGACAGGGCTGCTGCACATAGGCTGTGCGGTATTCTGGGACAGGCTTGTGGGCAAAAGGCTGAGGTGGAACTGCCGCTTGCCGCAAAGCAAGGGCAGGCGCATACTGTGGCATACTGTGGGTTCCCTGCCCGTGGCTGCGCTGTTAATATGGGCAGGAAGCGAGAGCTTGGAGAACAAACTGCTGTTTCATCACACCATGACAAGGGAGACAATAGGCGAGGTGGAGCACGACCTTGCGGTGCGTCCGCACACGGAAATGTATCAGCCCGCCATGCGATTGGCGTTCTCTATATACAGCAATGAACTGATAGCAAGACAACTGACAAGGCTGAAAGAGACCTCGCAGAACGTGAAAGTGGATTCGTGCGAGGTGAGGAGCGCCGAGATTGTACTCATAATAGGCGAGAGTTTCAACAAGCGGCACGCACAGATTTACGGCTACGACAAGCCCAATATGCCCAACCAGACGCGGCTGATGAAGAGCCGGAGACTGACAAGGCTGGACGACGTTGTGTCGCCTTGGAACCTCACAAGCTTCGTGTTCAAACATCTGATGACAACATACTGCGTGGGCGACAGCAAGGACTGGTGCGACTATCCGCTGTTCTGCCAGATATTCCGCAAGGCAGGTTACCAGGTGAACTTCCTCACAAACCAGTTCCTTCCGCAGGCAAAAGAGGCGGTATATGACTTCAGCGGCGGCTTCTTCATTAACGACCCGGAGATGAGCAAGGTGCAGTTTGACGTGAGAAACAACAGGCTCCACGTGTTTGACGAGGACCTGCTGAAAGACTATGAACACCTGCTGCCAGACTCAATGATGGCACATACGGACAAGCCCCAGTTGACAATATTCCACCTTATGGGGCAACACGTAAACTACAGAATACGCTGTCCCAAGTCAAAGAAGAAGTGGACAGCCGACGATTACCCCAATGACAGCGACATGACACGCAAGAAACTGGGCGTAATGGCAGACTATGACAACGCCGTATGGTACAACGACTCGGTGGTAAACCAGATAATTGAGCGGTTCAACAGCCGTGATGCCATCATAATCTACCTCTCCGACCACGGTGAAGAGGTGTTCGGCAAAGGAGCAAGACACTTCTTCGGTCGTATGCACAACGCCGAAATAACCAAGCGTCTGGCAGAAGAAGAGTTCCGAATACCCATGTGGATATACTGCACCAGGACCTATTCACGCAACCACCCCGACGTGGTCAAGGCGGTGAGAAGCGCAAAAAACAAACCGTACATGACCGATGCACTGCCACATCTGCTGATGGGACTGGCGGGAATACACTGTCCTTACTACAAGGAAAAGTACGACCTGCTATCACCACAGTATGACACCACACGACCACGAATACTGAAAAACACCACTGACTATAACAAACTGTAAGATGAAAAATGCCATAACACAAGACAAAATACGCGGTAGCGAACTGCTAAGCAGAACAGAGTGTTCTGCATTGCGCGGCATAGCGATACTCGGAATATTCCTACACAACTACCTACATTGGCTCAGGCAGATGGTGAAAGAGAACGAGTACCAGTTTCATCAGGGCAACATTGACCGCATGATGGACCTTCTTCGGAATCCGACTTGGGACTTACCGCTACAGTTTTTCTCATTCTTCGGACACTACGGAGTACCCGTTTTCCTGTTCCTCAGTGGCTACGGACTGGTGCAGAAATACGAGAACGCAAGGTCAGCAGCCACTCCCAGCACAGCAGAAGAGAGCCTATGGCAGTTCATAAAGAAACACTTTATGAAACTTTTCCCCATGATGATGCTGGGATTCACCGTCTTTGCCATGACAGACTGGATAACACCGTCACGCCATCACTGGTCATGGAGCGAGATATTAGGGCAGGTCAGCATGACGATAAACCTCTTTCCCGACCCTGACAAGGCAATATGGCCGGGGCCATATTGGTTCTTCGGACTGATGATGCAGTTGTATTTACTCTACCGTATAGCGTTATATAAGAGGGGCAACTGGGTTGTTTGGCTGCTGATAGCAGCCTGCTGGGCCATTCAGGCACTGTGTTTTGCCAGTCCAGACGGTGCTACGCTGAACTGGATAAGGTACAACTGCATAGGAGGTATGCTGCCATTCGGCATGGGAATACTACTTGCCCGTATGCCAGCAGTGCCACATCTTACAAGAAGCAGCCACATATCACGCCTCATAGCCCTATTGGCAGCAGTGGTGTCAATGTCACTTGTATTCCACACGTGGTTATGGATACCTGCCTTTATAGTGCTACTGCACATATCACTGGTTAAAACACTGCCTGCTGTCTGCATCAAAGTCTTTAACTGGTTGGGTACCTTGTCAGCGGCAATATTCGTCTGTCACCCCATAACGCGTAAGATATTCATTCCCATAAGCCGTGG
>CALYTD010000189.1 GCA_945486445.1 uncultured Prevotellaceae bacterium | reverse complement strand
CCGTCCACGCCACGAACGGCAAGGGCATTTTTAGCCTTTCGAGGTGCAAAGGTACAACTTTTTCTTGAATCTACCTAACAACAACTAACAGAATCACACGCTATTATAATGTTTTTAACATTAAATAACTTCCATTCTATTCTTTTAGCAACACCTTCTTCTTGCATGACATTCACCTCGTTGCATAACACACAGTGGCGGCGGGAGTTGCGCATCGCGCCGTTGCCGACGCGGGCGCGGGCGCAGACTGGCGGGGAGGGTGGTTTGCCGCACTGCAAACAGGTGCTGATCACACTGCGAAAGGGTGCTGATTACGGTGTGAACCGCACCTGTTCACACCGTAATCAGCACCTGTTTGTTTTGTCACCGGCCCGCAGGCTCAACGCCCTGCGCCGCGTCATTCTCCCGTTCCGGGTGTTTTCTTGCAGACTCCCGTCTGTCACTTGTTGCGCACAACGGAGTGTATCACCTCGCCCTTGGCGTTCATCATGTGCAGGGCGAGTTGCTTCTTGTCTGCCGTTATGAGCGAGAAGCCTGCGTCACCATTGCAGAACACCGTGCCGTCAATGGGTTTCACAGCCTGCCGTGAGAGCGACGCGCTGCTGTTGACAACGTAGTCTATCGTGCTGCCTTTGGGCCGTATGTGCTGGAAGTTGTGTATGTGTCCGCACAGATACATGTCAACCTTGTCTTTGTGCCGAAGCAGTACAGTGTTCAGGTACTTCTGCATATCGTCTCGCTCGGAATTGCTTTTCGGCGTGTCGGCATATACCGGGTGGTGTCCCACGACCACCACCCAGTCCTCCCTGGCCGCTGTCAGCACGGAGTCAGCCCATGCCAGTTCCCTGTCACGGTCCAGGAGCGCGGCGTCCGGGTATTTGCTGTCACCGCGGTATTTGTCTATCAGCGGCGTGGTGTCAAGCATAACGACGCGCAGCGTTATGTTGTCGCCGGCGTCAAGCGTGAAGGTGTAGTAGCGGCCGGGCATATTCCACCGCGCGCTTACCTTGGCATAGTCAACGCAAGCCTGCGTATTGCCGCGGTATTCGTGGTTTCCCGCCACGGCATACCACGGCAGCATCAGTCCGGGGTGACTGTATATCAGCTCGTAGTTGGTCATCCACAGCGGATCCTGCGTGCTGCGCACACCCTCAAAATGGTGTATGTCGCCGGCGGCTACCACGCATTCCACGTCTATCGTCTCGGCCAGTTTACCCATCGTCTCAGCTATGGATTTCTGCTCATAGTATCCGTTTCTTCCGAGATCATTGGCGAGAATGAAGTTCAAAGGCTTCTCTATGGCCTTCCAGTTTCCTCCTGCCTGCGCTGCCGCAAGGAGTGACACGGCGAGCAGGCAGACGGTGATTGTCAGTTGTCTTGTAGTTTTCATGATTGTCCTGGTGTTTTATACGGCACGGCATACCGGCCGTGTCATGTGTCCATGTTTTTACTTCATGCCGAAAGCGCCGAAGTGTTTTTCCGCCAATGAAGTCTTGTACAAACTGCCTCCCACGGCCAGTCCGGCAGTGCAGAAGTAGCCCTCCCTGTCGGTTCCGGCGTAAGCTCCGCCAAGAGCGGGCGACGATGCGGTGAGGTGGAAGTCCCATGCGTCATCGTAAATGTATCCCGTGAGCGGCACATCGTTGACGGGGAAGTTGACAAAGAGCGGGTTCTTGCCGTCCGCCTCGGTGGCAATCACGCTGTTGGCGTCAACTACTCCCGTGTTATAGTTCTTGTTTTTACAGTTGTACCCCTCCCATGCGTAAGCCACGTTGCTCTCGTCAGGGAAGACGATGTCACTCTTCTGGCTGCCACCAGCATAGTAGTTGTAATCTATTACCGACGCACTTGCATAGCCGCCGGCAGGATTGTCGGGGTCGGAATACTTCGGAGTCTGCGCGCGGAACTTGCAGTTCACCATAAGATTGTTATACACATTGACCAGCGCGTTCTTCTCTGCATACACCGATCCGCCCTTCTCTCCGTCACGGCGCCAGCCCGCATTGATTATGGTGTTGTTGTAAGCCTGTATCCTTGCCTGCCCTCTTGTCTCGCTCTGCCCTGACGATGACAGTTTCAGACCGTTGGTATTGGGCGAGAACATCACGTTCCCCACCACGTCAGCCTGCACGCCCGCCTTGCAGTTCACCGCCTCGGAGCCGTCATACCCGTTGGCGATGAAGGTGTTGCCCTCTATTATCGCCTTGCCGCCCATGAGGTATATGCCGTCGCTCCAGCCGTTACGTATGACGCTGTTCGTTATCACATACCGGCCGTTGATGTTGTTTGTCGTTATCTGCGGATAGGCATCGTCGCCCGCAGTATATACACCCGCCGTGGCGGCAGGGCTTCCCTCTATGACTTTTCCGCCGGTATATTCTATCACAGCGTGGTCTATCAGCATCTCGTCACACGTCTCGCCGGCCACGATACCGCCCCACAGACCCGCGAACACGTTGTCGGCGGTGCGCAATCTCTCCTCCGTGCTGAACAGGACGGGATTGCCATCCGCCCCTTTCACATACAGGTTGCCATCCACCGTAAACTCTATCGGCACATGATTCACGCCGACTCCCGCGGAGGCGAATATCACTTTCACGCCCTCCTCTATCACAAGGCTCTGCCCTTTGGGCACGGCTATGTGCCCGATGACATTGACAGTAGAGTTCTTTGTCCACGTCCCGCTCACCGGACCGGATACCGTCAATGTCTCAGCAGTGCTCCCCTGATTGCCGGAAGAACCGCCATTGTCTGTCACTTCGCCGCCGCTGGCTTCATCATCACCGCTGCATGATGTTGTGGCAAGTGACAGGGAAAATGCCATTGCCATGAATAAAAGTTTCTTGTTCATAGTTTTTTGATTTTGAATTTTATGTTTTTATGTTTTGGAAATACTATAACCTCCACCTCACCCCGAGGCTGAAGCTCTGCCCGCGCCATTCTTTCCGCTCCACGACATTGCCGTCATTGTCACGCAGGCTGTCCACGTTGGCAGTGTGGGAACCTTGGTTCACGAATCTCACCACAGGCGTATCGAGCAGGTTCTTGGCCTTCGCGAAGACGGTAAGGTGCAGTTTCCCGAACGTCTTTTCCACCGAGGCGTCGAGCTGGTGGCAGCCGTCCTCCCATATATCATCGTCATACCAGCTGGAGACCTCGCTCAGGCGCTTTCCCGTATAGCAGTACGCAATCTGGCCTTCCCAGCCATACCGCGTGTCCTTGAACAGCAGACTGACGTTAGCCACGTGCGCCGCCTGGCCGCAAAGCGGGCGGTTCTGGCTCTTGATTACCACCTCACTGCCCTGCATCTCACGCTTGTTCGTGGTGATGCTGCTGTGGGTATAGGTGTAGTTCGCCTTGACCCCGAACCAGCTAAAATACTTCATCGCGTCAATCTCAAAGCCCATGTTCGTGGCATTACCGAAGTTCATAGGCTTGAAATAGGTGTCCTGCCCCTCGCTAACAAGGCCGTATTCTATCGGATTACGCAGGTGTTTGTAGAACAATCCCGCCATTATCTGCTCACAACCCTTTGGGAAAAACTCATAGCCCAGGTCCACATTGCCCGCCACACAGTACTGAAGCGCGGGATTACCCT
>CALYTD010000188.1 GCA_945486445.1 uncultured Prevotellaceae bacterium | reverse complement strand
CCGTCAGCGGTACGGTGACGATGGTGGAGCGCGGCGAGAGACGCAGGCTGATAAGCGTGCGTGTGGAGGCCGACGAGAAGCAGGAGGCCACGAACTTCGGCGCGAGGGACGTCAGCGCCATGAGTGGCGAGGAGGTGAAGGAGGCATTGCTGAAAGCGGGTCTCTTCGGTTACATCAACCAGTTGCCTTACGCCATCTCCACCAATCCGCTGAGTGAGCCTAAGGCTATCTTCGTCTCTGCGCTGAGGGATATGCCGCTGGCAGGCGACTTCGAGTTTGAGTTGCAAGGGCAGGAGAAGGACTTTCAGACAGGTCTGACGGCTCTCTCAAAGATTGCCAAGACCTACCTCGGCATCGGCGAGAACCAGACGTCGCAGGCTCTAAGGCAGGCGAAGGACGTGGAGACGGTGGAGTTCCGCGGCAAGTGCCCGGCGGGCAATGTCGGTGTGCAGGTCAACAACATCGACCCTGTCAACAAGGGCGAGGTAGTATGGACGGTAGATCCCACGGCAGTGATATTCTTCGGCCGACTATTAAACACGGGCAAGGTATGCCTTAGGCGCACCGTTGCCGTTGGCGGTAGTGAGGTGAAGGAGCCGGCATACGTGGAGATGACCGTAGGCCAGCAGCTGTGCACAGTACTTGACGGTGTGGTAAGCGATGAGGAGCATGTGCGCATCATTGACGGTAACCCGCTGACGGGTAGGGCCACGACGGCCGACAGTTTCCTCGGTGCCCACACCAGTGAGGTGACGGTGATACCAGAAGGCGACAAGGCCGACGAGTTATTTGGCTGGATAATGCCGCGCCTGGGGCAGTTCTCCGTGAACAGAAGCTATTTCTCCTGGCTCTTCAGGAAGAAGGAATACCGTCTCGATGCCCGTGTGAAAGGTGGCGAGAGGCATATCATCATGAGTGGCGAGTACGACAGCGTGCTGCCGATGGACATATACGGTGAGTATCTCATCAAGGCCATCATCGCCGGCGACATAGACAAGATGGAGCAACTGGGTATCTACGAAGTAAGCCCTGAGGACTTCGCACTGGCAGAATTTGTAGATTCCAGCAAACTGGAAATACAGCGCATAGTACGCGAAGGGCTGGATATGCTGAGGAAAGAAAATGAGTAGGGGGTGTTTGTAGGTTAGAGGTTTTAGGTTAGAGGTTTTAGGTTAGAGGTTTTAGGTCACATCATCTAATCCGAAAGACCTCCAACCCACAACCTCCAACCTAAAACCTTAAAAACCTCCAACCTAAAAACCTTAAAAAACAAATGATAAAGAAATACATAGACAAGATACGTCCGAACTTCGAGCCAGACGGCAAGCTACACGCTTTCCGCAGTGTGTTCGACGGTTTCGAGACCTTCCTCTACGTGCCCAACACCACGGCGCGCACAGGAGCAAGCATACATGACGCCATAGACTCAAAGCGCATCATGAGCATGGTGGTGATAGCACTGATACCCGCACTGCTGTTCGGAATGTACAACGTGGGTTACCAAAACTACGCCGCGGCAGGAGCAACAGGAACCTTCGTGGAGATGTTCGCCTACGGCGCGCTGGCAGTGCTGCCATCAATATTGGTAAGTTACATCGTAGGCCTGGGCATAGAGTTCGCCTGGGCACAGTGGAAAGGCGAGGAGATACAAGAAGGATACCTCGTCAGCGGAATCATCATACCCCTTGTGCTGCCCATCGGCTGTCCGCTGTGGGTGATAGCCGTGGCAGTAGCCTTCGCCGTAATCTTCGGCAAGGAAATCTTCGGCGGCACGGGCATGAACATCTTTAACGTGGCACTGCTCGCCAGAGCATTCCTCTTCTTCTCATACCCCACGAAGATGAGCGGTGACACCGTGTGGGTGAGCACCAACAGCATCCTCGGCCTTGGCAACGACCTGCCCGACGGCTTCACCATGGCAACGCCGCTGGGAGAGATGGCGCAGGGCACCGTACCCTCGGCATCGCTGACAGACAGCATTATGGGACTGATACCAGGCTCCGTGGGCGAGACAAGCGTGATAGCCATTGCCATAGGCGCCGCGATACTGCTCTGGACAGGCATAGCCTCATGGAAGACCATGCTCAGCGTCTTTATAGGCGGAGGAGTGATGGCAGCCATATTCAAGGCCACGGGACAGACACCGGTAGAGTGGTATGAGCACATAGTGCTGGGAGGCTTCTGCTTCGGCGCAGTGTTCATGGCCACAGACCCCGTGACATCAGCACGCACAGAGACGGGAAAATACATCTACGGCGTGATGATAGGCGCACTGGCGGTGATAATAAGGGTAATGAACCCCGGTTTCCCGGAGGGCATGATGCTTGCCATACTCTTCGGCAACATGATGGCACCGACGATAGACTACTTCGTGGTGCAGCGTAACATCAGCAGGAGATTGAAGAGGGGATAGTTTTTAGAGGTTTTAGGTTTTAGGTTGGAGGTTGTAGGTCACATCGCCCACACTGAATCCGTAAGACCTATAACCCACAACCTATAACCCACAACCTATAACCCACAACCTAAAACCTCCAACCCACAACCTTAAAACCAAAGAAAAAATGAAATACAAATGTAAACTCTGCGGATATGTCCACGAAGGCGACAAAGCACCGGACAAATGCCCCATGTGCTTGCAGCCGGGAGACATGTTCGAGGAAATAAAAGAGCAGGAAACTGCACAACCGACACCACAGCCGGAGCCGCAACCACAACCGGAGCCACAGAAAGACAGCGGCAAACCACAACGTAAGTTCAAGTGTAAACTCTGCGGATACGTCCACAACGGCGACAAAGCACCGGACAAATGCCCCATGTGCCAGCAGTCAGGAGACGTATTCGAGGAGATAACAGAGCCGGGAGCACACACGGAAGGCGCAGCCACCGCGACAAAGAAGAAGGGACTGGACACCAACGCCAACTCATATATAATAATGTATAGTTGCCTGATGGTCATCATCGTGGCATTCCTCCTCGCCTTCGTAAGCTCCGCGCTGAAACCCACGCAGGACATCAACGTCGCCCTCGACAAGAAGAAACAAGTGCTGGCAGCACTCAACATACGCGGCCTCGGCAACGATGAGAGCGCGGCGAAGTATGCCGAAGTGGTCCAGGCAGACGCCATAATAGACGCTGACGGCAACACCGTGGAGGAAGGAACACAGGGCGGAGAGAACGCAGGGTTCAAACTCGGCAGCGCCGACTACAAGGAAGGCCGTCTGGCACTCTACATCTGCAACGTTGACGGGCAGAAGAAATACGTGGTGCCCGTATATGGCATGGGACTGTGGGGACCCATCTGGGGATACATAGCCGTGAACGAAGACGGCAAGACAGTCTTCGGCGCATACTTCAACCACGACAGCGAGACCGCCGGACTGGGTGCCGAGATAAAGGACAGCAAGGCATGGCAGGACAAGTTCGCAGGCAAGACCATCTATGACGCACAGGGCACACCGGTGCTGAAAGTGCTGAAGGCCAGCGAGGTGAAAGACCCGCGGACGCAGGTGGATGCCGTGACAGGTGCCACGCTGACAAGCAACGGCGTAAGCGACATGCTGCTCGAAGGATTCGGAAAGTACAGAAAGTTTTTTTAGGCTTTAGGTTAGGAGGTTGTG
>CALYTD010000187.1 GCA_945486445.1 uncultured Prevotellaceae bacterium | reverse complement strand
TGTATCCTTTCTCATCTACTGTGAATACATAATACTGCCTGTCACTGGCGCAGGTTATCTGGTAATACAACAGTCCGTTGCCGTAAATATCGCTCACTTGGTTGCTGTGTGCATGACCATTGATGCAGAAAATGGGATTGTTGAGGAGGGCTATCTCATAGTTAAAGGCCTTGGCAACGTTGTTGTTGAACTCGTCTTGGAATGGTGCCACGTGCATGGCTATGACGGTGTTCTTGCATGATGTGTCGCCCCTGAAACTCTCAATGTAACCAAGATCGGGCACGGGATTGGAGAAGTCATACTCCAAGGCGTTTGTATCGAGGCAGATAAAACGTGTTGGGCCAGCAAGGAAAGAGAAGTTCTCGTTGCCGAACATACAGCGATACACCTCCTTGCCACTGCCTATACAGTCATGGTTTCCAAGTAACACGACGTATGGCATGGTCAGTTTGTTGAGTATCTTTTGCTGCCATTCAAACTCTTTTGTTACCGCAAAATCGGTGAGGTCGCCACCGTGTATGACGAAATCAATGTCGCCTCTGGCGTTGATGCTGGCCACCTCGTCCTCTGTCTCGTCATACCATCGCTGCGTGTCACTGATAAAAGCGAAGCGTATCTGCGTGCGCCCTTTAAGCGTTTCCTCTATCCTTGCAATGTTGCGGGCATTGATTCCCGTTTCGCCATCAATGTCTCCATCGTAAGGATGAACGTCAATAAGGTCGCAGGAAGCGAGAAGCAAGAAGGCAGGAAACAACAGCCACCGCCCTGTTCTGGATATACCAGACGTGAAATGATGTATGAATCTCTCCATAGCATTTATTGATTGTTTTACATTACCGTTTTAACTGCTGCAAAGATACAAATAAAAAAGTACAGGGCAAACACCCTGTACCTCTAAATTTTGGTCTTTCTAACACAACTTATGGTCTTTTTACCATCTCACTTATTGTAGTAATCCTCCCACTCCTTCATAGCCTTCTGCCAGTCAACAGTTTCATCCTGCGGTGCATTGGCAGCCGCATCGCGCTGTTTGTCGCGCTCACGCTTGGCTTTCATGTCGGCTATTGTGGCATCATCGAGTATCACAATGGCACGACGTTCTATCGCCGCATACAGTTCGTCAAGGCCGAAATTCTTGCCAGGTTCATTGAAATCGGAGATGTTGAACTCGTAATCAACACGCAATTCATGGCGGATAGCCTTCTGTTTTAGACGATTCGCCCGCTCTTTCAGTTTCAATAGTTTCGCTATTTCAAGTATCTCGCTTTGTGAGTATTTGTTTCTGCCCATGTTCTATATAAGTTTTTGGTTTAAGGCTTGAGGTTGTTGGCCGTGAGGTTTCCACAAGTTTGCAGTCATATCCCATAAGACCTACAACCCAAAACCAACAACCTGAAGACCTAATATTCAGTACAACAGCAGCAGTCCAGCAAACGCTGCATAGACAATCATGCGTATAGGATTTATCTTTACCATCTTGACACCAATGAATGTGGCCATGAATAGCACCACGGAAATCCAAAAATGCCACGGCGATTGCGATGGAGTACTGAAGTTCTCCGTGTTGCATAACAACAGTGTTGCGGCCGCAAGCAAGCCCACAACCGCTGGCCTCAGTCCGGAAAAAACACTCTGCACCGCCGGGGATTTCATGTATTTCAAGAACATCTTGCTTATGAACAGCATGAGAATGAATGATGGCAGCACCAACGCCAAGGTTGCAGTGACACTTCCCAGCACGCCAAGCAGGGCACTGCCAGTGGCATGATGCACCGCCGTATAACCACAATAGGTGGCGCTGTTGATGCCTATGGGACCAGGAGTCATCTGTGATATTGCCACTATATTGGTGAATTCAGCTGACGACATCCACTTATGGCTCACCACAACTTCATGCTGTATGAGTGAAAGCATACCGTAACCGCCACCGAAACCGAACAGCCCGATGAGGAAGAAAGTATAGAAGAGTGTCAGGAAAAGTAACATATTATTGAGAGTTGTTTGGTGATTTGGTTGTTTAGTGGGTTCGTCATGTGGCGGCAACAGTTATCAACCAAACCACGAAACGGCTAAACAACCGAACAACAATGCGGCCTATTCACTCGGCTTCAGGAACTGTCCGTACAGGTAACCGCCCACTCCCGCAGCAAGAATGATGTATATCGGGTTGACTCCAAGCAACCAAATAAGCATTGCAGAGCCTATGGGAATCCAGCAGTTCATAAGGTTTATGCCCGCCCCCTTGGCCATATTCCACGTTGGAATGGCAATGAGTGCCACGACAGCAGGACGTATTCCCGCAAACGTTGCTGCCACCCAAGGCACGTCTTGGAAGTTCTGGAAGAACATGGCGATGGCAAGTATTATGAGCAATGACGGCAATGCCGTGCCCAATGTGGAGAGCACCGCTCCCTTAACGCCCTTCAATCTGTATCCAATAAAGATGGAAAGGTTTATCGCAAACACCCCCGGACAGGACTGCGCCACGGCTATCAGATCCATGAACATTGTCTTGTCTATCCACTTACGCTTATTCACTACCTCGGCTTCTATAAGAGGTATCATGGCATATCCGCCTCCAAGAGTGAACAAACCTATGCGGAAAAAGGTAAGAAAAAGAGGGTTTAGCATCTTGCGTCAGTCGTGAGTGATGAATTATGGGTTATAAATCGCAAATTAAAAATTATGATTACGTAACGGAATGCTTATGACTTTCTTCTGAGATGTCGTCAAAACCGCGCAACGTAATCACAATTTTTAATTCTTAATCATTCATTATTAATTACTGAGCCTCTATCCACTTGCGTGCGTTTACGAACGCTTCGTGCCACGGAGTCACCTCATCCGTGAGCCTCCTTGACTCTGGATAGTAACCGCACTGCCATGGGAACTGCGTACGTTCTGGGTGTGGCATGATGGCAAGATGCCGTCCATCCTTTGACGCTATGGCTGCAACGTCATAGCAAGAGCCATTCGGATTGGCTGGATACTGGCTGTGATTGTACTTCGCTGCGATGTTATATTCTGCCTCATCCAGTGGAAGATTGAACTTACCTTCTCCGTGTGCCACCCACACTCCTATCTTTTCGCCGCTCAATGAGCCAAGCATCACGGTGTCATTCTGTGGTATTTGCAGCGTCACGAACGTTGACTCGAACTTGTGTGAGTCGTTATGTAGCATCTCAGCATAGTCCTTTGCATTGTTCACCGCATGGTCATTGTTCAGCAATCCCAACTCTACCATCAACTGACAGCCGTTACATACGCCGAAGGACAGTGTGTCTTTTCGTGCATAGAACTTGTCAATGGCTTCCTTTGCCTTAGGGTTATAAAGGAAAGCACCTGCCCATCCCTTTGCGGAACCAAGCACATCAGAGTTTGAGAAGCCGCCACAGAACGCCACAAGGTTAACGTCTTCCAGTGTCTCGCGCCCTGTTATGAGGTCTGTCATGGTCACATCCTTCACGTCGAAGCCTGCGATGTAGAAGGAATATGCCATTTCCCGCTCTGAGTTAGTGCCCTTCTCACGTATTATAGCGGCAACAGGTCGCTTGCCTTCCGGGCGTGGTGTCATCTTCAAAGGCGCTCCGTCAAGAGTCCATTCTACTGGTATGGCACTGTAGTT
>CALYTD010000186.1 GCA_945486445.1 uncultured Prevotellaceae bacterium | reverse complement strand
CAGCATTGTATTCTTACAAAAAGTATAAAGAAGGATGAGAAAGAAACGTATAATGATTCTCGGTGGCAACATCGTGCAGGCTGAGGCCACACTCACGGCAAAGAGATTGGGTTATTATACCATCAGCACCGACCTGCATGCAGATAATCCCGGTCATGCCATCGCCGATGAATATTGCCCTGTTGACATCATAGACAGGGAGGCGGTGCTGCGTGAGGCACGCCGTCTTGAGATTGACGGCATAGTGCCTTATACCTCAGACATCCTCGCTCCGGTGGCCTCTTACGTTGCCGAGAGCCTGTCATTGCCAGGTAATCCCCACGAGACGGTGGAGATAATGACTCACAAAAACCGCTTCCGCGAGTTCCTTGCAAGCCACGGTTTCCCCACGCCGCAGGGCAAAGCCGTCCGCGATATGGACGAGGCGGTGGCGTATTTCCGCACGCTTGGTGCTCCGGCTATGCTGAAACCGGTGGATAATGCGGGCAGTAAAGGGGTGTTCCGCATAGACAGTGAGGAGGAGATACGCTTGCACTGGGACGAGACCATGGGCTATTCCTTGGAGAAGACCGCCATCGTGGAGCAGTTCATCGAGCGTCAGGGCTTGCAGCAGGACGGTGACATCTTCGTCATAGACGGCCGCATCGCCTTCTGGGGAGTGGGCGATCAGTACAAGGACCCCATAGCCCCCTACATGCCGGCGATGTACACTTTCCCTTCAGTCATGCAGGAAGAATACCGCCAGCGGGCGCAGAACATGGTGCAGGAGGCACTCACCGCCCTTGGTTTCAGGCAGGGACCATGTAACGTGGAGTATATAGTTGACACGAAGGGAGACATATATATATTGGAGATAGGCCCCCGCAACGGTGGCAACCTCATACCCTTCGGCCTGCAAGAATGTACAGGCCTTGACCTCACGGAGCTGACAGTGCGTCAGTCCGTGGGCGAGACGGTGGAGATACCCCGCTGGCATTACGACGGCATAGGCGTCTCTTTGCTGCTGCATGTGCGGCAAGACGGTGTGTTCCACGGCGTGACGGTGGCAGAGAAATACCGTGACAACGTTCGTCGCAAATACCTTTTCCGCCACGAGGGAGATGTGGTAAAGCGCTTCCATAATGGTGGCGACGTCATCGGTTCTATGACATTCCGCTTTGATAACCGCGAAGAATTGCAGCGGTTTATGACTGACGAAAATGCAATAATAATAGATTGACCCAGCAGGCTGATACCGCTTGTTACGTAAGAAGGTGCTGATTGCAATGTAATCAGCACCTTTTTGTTATGCAATCAGCACCTGTTTACCGTGTAATCAGCACCTGATTGCAACGTGTGTAGCACTGTTTGTTGCGGCAGCGGTGGCCTTCGGACATGGTGTTACGTTTGTATTGATATGGTTTATAGGCTGTTGTATATGGTCTCGTACTGTCTTGCCACCTTGCGGAAGTCATAGTTTCGCATCACGTATTCGCGGCATTGGCTTTTCAGTGGCTTTACTTTTTCGGGATGGAGCACAAGGTCTTCCAGCTGCGAGAAGACGCTTTCGTAACATGGCTGCACGTTGACTATCGGGCGGCAGTCTGTCTCGCCCATTATGTCGTAGTGCTCCGGCTCGCCTCCGGTGAATGTTATGATGCCCTTGGAGAGAGCCAGCAACGCGTTCATCCCCGGCCCGTAGGAGTACAGTTGGTCAAGCATCACGTCGGAAGCGTCCATCAGATGGCGGTATTCTTGAAACGGAACGCCCTCCGCCACTTTCAGTTCCATGCGTCCGGGGTGTTTCCTCATCACGTCCTTTGCTGCCCGCAGCATGATGTCCGTGCCCTTGAACTCGGAGCGTCCCTTACTTATCCCGATGAAGACACGCAGTTTTTCCGCCGGTGCGGTATGGTTCTCCTCCGGTAACCTGAAGGGGAACGGCACGAGGTGCAGTTTGTCTTTCAACGGATGTCCGTCGTGTCCGCGGTCGGATGTCAGGTTGTAAGGCAGCCAATATTCGTATGTCCCGGCTATGATGGCGTCGCAGTCGGCGGCTATGTGCCGGCTCAACCGTTCTTTTTCCGTGCCTGTCCAGTCGTTGAACACGGCCTCCGCATACGCCGTGCTGCGCTCTTCCGCGCCGTTGTTGTAGTCGGAATAGCGCATGGGTTTGAGTGTCTTGTTGACGAAGGAGTAGTAATAGTCGTCTCCCACGGCTGTCATTACCATCTTTCCGTTATGCTTCCGCAGGTAATTGTATATCTTAAAGAGCCGTTCGGCCTTTAATTCCATGAACATAGGGTTTACCACCTGCACCACGTCAAACCCCTTCATCCGCGGCAATGCCTTGGCTACTCTCCACAGAAAGCCCCACTTCCCGTTTCGGGCGAGGTCTATGTCACGCGGGTAGTCTTTCCAGAAATCACCGTTGCTGGCCACTGTCACCCGGTGTCCGAGGCCGCGCAATCCCTCCGCAAGGGTGCTGTGCACGCCGCTGTAATCACCTAACAACAGTATTTTCATGTTCTTGTCCTTTTATTTTCTCGTGTAACCGGCATACCAATCCGATGAAGGGCCATGGCAAAATGATTTCCCCCGTCTGCCTGTAAAGGCCTATCTGGCGGCACAGCATGGAGTAGTACAGGTGCGGACCGTTGTGTGACAGCAGGCCGGTGCCCATCAGTTTCGCCGCTATGCGCAGCGCTTCGAGATGGTGGTGGAAGCCCTTTCCGTTCTTTTCCGCCGTTACCGCTATTCCGTTCTTGTTCCATACGTAGCAGTATGTGCCGTGTGATGATGTCGCAATCTTCGGCTTTAAGGTGAGCAGCCGGGGTAGGGTATATACGTCCTCAAATGTCTTTCCCGTCGGGAACCGTATGCCGTCAAACAGCCAGCGCTTGTAGATTTTGTTCCATGCGTAGGCGTGTCTCCATGCCATGGTTGCCTCCCAGTACTGCTTTGCCGACGGGAATATACGGTCCTTGAATGTCACCTCCTGCCTGTTCCCGCCTATATGCCTCAGCGAAAACTCCAATATGTCGATGTTCTCATGCCCTTGCAGCCACCCCAACAGCGGCTTGTAGGTGTCCGCTTCCAGCCAGTCGTCGCTGTCAACAAACGTTATGTATTCCCCCCTCGCTACGTCCAGCCCCGTGTTTCGGGCGTCGCTCAGCCCGCCGTTCGCCTTGTGCAGCACCCTGATGCGGCTGTCCTTCGTCGCCCATCCGTCGCATATTGCGGGACAGTCGTCGGGTGATCCGTCGTCAACAAGTATCACTTCCATGTCGGAAATGCCCTGACTGAGGACGCTTTCGATACATTTGCCGATGGTATCGGCCACTTTATATACGGGGATTATTACTGAAAGGGTCATAGATAGAGGCGTGTGAACAGGTTGAACAATATGTACTTCGGTTCCCATCGCCATCGGAGCGGAAAGCGTTTCATGCTTTTCAGCGAGTGAACAATCTCTTTTCGGAACGCAATGTCATGTCTCTGGCGTATCAACATGTATAAGGCATCAACCACAAGGTAGTCCATCTTCCGCTCCATGCATTGCCTTAGTTCTGTGTCTTGCACCGACAGACGCTCTAATCCGTCAAGTATTGCCATCACGTCACGTAGTTTTCGCTTTTGCATACCGCGGTCTTCGGTGGTTGTTATGCTGCCTTTCCGCACTATTC
>CALYTD010000185.1 GCA_945486445.1 uncultured Prevotellaceae bacterium | reverse complement strand
TCTTCCAAAGAAGCCAGCGGGGCGGTATGATTGGTGCTATAATATTTCATCTTTCTATATGTTATTTGATTCTCATTAATGTGTCCATGAACTCATGTAACCTAAGGATACCATAACTTCCGTTCACACAAGTGAACTCATCGTAGGCCTGTACGCTGTCAGGCTCCATACCTGGAGCGTGTATTATGAACGGTACAGGCTCCCCGACGTGTATCCGCATCTCCACTGGCGTGTAATGATCAGGCAGTACTGCAATGCAGACAGGTTCGTCCCAGTCTTTCGTAGCCTCATAGATTGGTCCCACCATGCGTGCGTCAAGGTTTTCTATCGTCTTGACTTTAAGGTCTATGTCACCGTCATGCCCGGCTTCGTCACTTGCCTCTACGTGCAGGAATACAAAGTCCTTGGTACGCAAATTTTCAATGGCTGCTGCCGTCTTACCTTCATAATTGGTATCCCATAAGCCCGTCGCACCTTCCACCTCGACTATGTCCAGTCCGGCATAATGCCCTATGCCCCGTATAAGGTCAACGGCTGAGATGACTGCGCCGGACTTTACCGTAGGATAAATTGCGCCCAATGGCTTCATTGCCGGGCGATAGCCGCCGCTCCAAGGCCATATAATGTTAGCGAGATCACAGCCTTCCGCCTTGCGATGAAAATTGAAAGGATGCTTCTCCAACAGTTCCTTGGAACGTAATATGAGGTCATTAAGCAGGTCAGCCGTCTCTTTCGGCGTCATTCTCCCTTCTTCCTTATAGTCTTCCATACCCTCAACCGGCTTGACAAGAAGTGGTTTCCATGGCTGATTAGGGTGGTCATGCGGTGGCGAACACACTATGTGCTTGCTGCCACCGTTTATAACAAGGAGATGCCTGTACTGTATTCCACGAATCCATTTCACCCTGTCAGTACCAAGATTCTCGTTAAGATAGTCTATCAACGGACCCGCATCTTCTGTCGTAAGGTTTCCACCGTTATGAGTCTTTATAGTTCCGTCTTCACGAACACTGATGATATTGCATCGCAATGCAAGGTCTTTCGCATCCATCTCATAACCTATTGATGCCGCCTCAAGAGGCCCGCGCCCCTCATAAACGCTGTCAAGGTCATATCCAAGTATAGCCGTATTCGCCACTTCTGACCCCGGAACATACCCTTCCGGCACAGTTACGAGCCTGCCGGTGCGCCCCGTTCGTGCCAACATATCCATATATGGAGTGGCTGCATACTGCAAAGGAGTCTTACCACCCAGGCTATCCACTGGATTATCCGCCATGCCATCGCCAAGAATTACTATTGTCTTCATATCAGTAAAGTTTATATATTAGCAATGGAAAGTACATTAGCGAACACGCCGGCAGCCGTAACACTTGCTCCAGCACCAAATCCTTGTATCAGCATAGGGTACTCCTTGTACCGCTCTGTCGTAAGTGTTACAATGTTGTTAGAACCTTCCAACTCATAGAACGAATGGTTCTGCGGAATCTCTTTCAGCCCGACACTGGCATTGACGACATCATTTTCTCCCAGTTCCATCCTCGCAACGAAACGCCATTTGCATCCTTTCGCAGCCAGTTCCTTACGCTTTGCCTCAAACTCTGCATCCAGATTAGGCAACTTTTCCCAAAACTCCTCAACGCTACCTGCGAAATATTCATCCGGCACAAACAGGTTTTTCACCACGTCATCCAACTCAACTCTGTAACCAGCCTCACGTGTCAGTATGACGAGTTTACGCACAACATCCATTCCCGACAGGTCAATGCGCGGGTCAGGTTCGGCAAATCCAAGCTCCTTCGCCTGCTTGACGGTCTCAGAGAATGGCACATCCTCGCTCAAAGCATTGAAGATATAGTTCAGTGTGCCACTGAGTACAGCTTCTATCTTCAATATCTTGTCGCCGGAATTACGCAGGTCATTGATTGTACCTATAATCGGGAGACCCGCTCCTACGTTCGTCTCAAAGCGGAACTTCACGCCTTTACGCAATGCCGTCTCTTTCAGTTTACGGTATTTCTCATAGTCACTTGACGCTGCAATCTTGTTCGCCGCAATCACACTGACGTTATGTTCCAGCAGTTCCTGATACAGTCCTGCCACGTCTTTTGATGCAGTACAGTCGACAAACACCGCATTAAATATGTTCATGCCTATGATATTCTCCAGCAATTTGCGTGAATCAGAAGGCTCAGAAGCGTTTAATGCATCCATGTAATTGTTTAGATCCAGCCCCTCCCTGTTGAATATCGCTTTTTTAGAAGAGGCTATGCCTACAACATTAAGCAAGAGTTGCGACTCCTTTTTCAGGCTCTCGTACTGGGAACGTATCTGCTCTATCAGTTTGGAGCCCACCGTTCCCACTCCACACAAGAACAGGTTGAGCACTTTATACTCTGACAAGAAGAACGAGTCATGGATTACATTCAGCGACTTTCTCAGGTATTGTCCCTTCACAACAAAGGATATATTCGTCTCGGAAGCACCCTGTGCACAGGCTATGATGCTGATACCTGAACGTCCCAGTGTGCCGAAAAGTTTTCCCGCTATGCCCGGTGTGCGTTTCATGTTCTCACCTACTATCGCGATAGTGGCAAGTCCTGTTTCCACCAGCATGGGATACATGGCACCCGTAGCAATCTCTTTTTCAAACTCCTCGTTCAGCACTCTCGCGGCAGCCTCGGCATCACTCTCCTTCACACCGATAGATGTTGAGTTCTCAGAAGAGGCCTGTGATACCATGAACACGGATATTCCCTCGTTGGCAAGTTTGGTAAATATGCGTCGGTTCACGCCAATCACACCCACCATAGACAATCCTGTCACCGTGATGAGGGCTGTACCGCCAATGGAAGATATACCCTTTATAGGCTTATGATCACCCTCTATCTTATCTTTTATTATTGTTCCCTCTGCGCTTGGGTTAAAGGTATTCTTTACCTTGATAGGTATATTCTTCACGCATACGGGATATATCGTTGGCGGATAGATAACCTTTGCACCGAAGTTACACAGTTCCATCGCCTCCACGTATGACAGTTCCTTTATCGGGTATGCACTGCTGATAACCCTTGGGTCAGCAGTCATAAACCCATCCACATCCGTCCATATCTCCAACACGTCGGCATTAAGCGCGGCGGCAATGATTGCCGCGGTATAGTCAGAGCCACCTCTTCCGAGGTTTGTGGTCTCGCCACTGTCCCTGTCTTTTGATATAAAGCCCGGCACGAGTGATATTCGTGGCAAGTCCGCAAACGTCTGGCGAACCAGTCTGTTCGTGGTGTCAGCGTCAAGCACGTGTGTCCCCTGCTTGTCCTCTGTCTTTATGAATGTGCGGGAATCAAACCATTTCGCTCCTTTTATGAGCGTAGCCACGATGTTTGAACTAAGACGCTCACCGTAAGCCACTATCGCGTCCTCCGTCTTCTTTGACAAGTCGTGTATAAGGAACACGCCGAAATATATGCTACGCAGTTGTTCAAGAAGCGAATCCACTGTTGAGAACAGTTGCTCCCTGTCCTTGGTATTGGTAATTATCGTGTCTATCATCTTGTGATGACGATCCACAATAGCCTCAAATTCCTCACGATAACGCTCATCGCCGGCAAGTGCAAGGCGTGAGGTCTCTATCAATTTGTCAGTAATGCCACCAAGTGCACTTACCAC
>CALYTD010000184.1 GCA_945486445.1 uncultured Prevotellaceae bacterium | reverse complement strand
AAATGCTCTGAGATAGGGCGTGATGCCGACAAGGAGGCACTGGCGAAACGTGACCTCATAACGGTGGGCGGAATAGTGACAAAGGCCACGTCACGCTTCACAAAGACGGGAAAACCGATGGGGATAGTAACGATAGAGGATTTCACCGGGCAGGGAGAACTGGTGTTCTTCGGCGAAGACTGGGGACGATGGCAGGGTATGCTGATGGAGGGGTGCTCCGTATATGTGAGAATGAAGAGCCAGGAACGCTTCCGAGGAACGGGACAGTACAGCCTGAACGTGCAGAGCATAGACTTCTTGCAGACCGTGGCAGAGAACTCAATGACGCAACTCACCATACACATAGACCTCGACACGCTGAGCAAGGAGAGCGGCATGGAGATGACAGAAGAGGCGGAAGACGGCGCGGGGGCAAACAGTGTGCTGACTGACCTCAGCACCATAATACGCGAGTCTCCCGGACACACGCAGTTGTCACTAAACATCCGCGAGTCGCGCATCAGTCCGCAGCCCGTGCGTCTTGTGTCAAGGCTGCCGGGAATAAAGGTGAACCGCAGGCTGGTGGACTTCATACGCTCACACGACAGCATGCACTTCTCTATGTAAACCGAGGTGTGGAACCGGGTAAAAAGGTGCTGATTGCACAGTAAAAGGGTGCTGATTGCCATGTAATCAGCACCCTTTTACTGTGATACAAATAACACGCTGTTTTTCAACGATGTGGCGTCAACGTCCCATCCCGGCGCCCGGCACGCCGTCCCGGCAGCGTGGTGTCAGTCCTTTTTGCCACGACAGGCGTCACGGAAGTGCTGTGGCGACATGCCGACATGACGGCGGAAGAATGTTCCGAAGTGGCTCTGGTTCTTGAAGTGAAGGGCATCGGCTATCTGCTTAAGGCTCTGCCCCTCCTCAGCAAGCATCATCTTGGCAGAGCGTATGATTTCCTCGTTTATCAAGGCACTGGCAGATTTGCCCGTAAGTTGCTTACAGACAGAGGAGAAGTATTTTGACGAGACACACAGACTGGCGGCATACTCATTGACGCTGCGCATACCGTGGCCCGGCTCGTTGAGCAACTTGACGAAGCGTTGCAATAGGTTTTCAGCAGCGGAATACTGCATCATAGGCGGCAACTTGACACCGGCCTTGGTGCGAATGTCAAACATTTCATAGAGCATGGAGGCGAAAAGCATTTCCACGGTGTGACTCTTGTACTCACTATCCATAGCGTCGAGTTTGTCCTTTGTAAGGTCAAAATAACGTTGCAGAAGCCTCAGGTCGTCAACATCAGCATGAAGTATCTCATGCCGTTTTACCATCATACCAAACGTCCAGTCAATGTGCACCTTGCTGGCAATGCTCTCTGCGAACTCGGTTGACAGGTAAATCATTCTCGCATCGAAATCCTCCGTTGCCGAAAGATGCTCAAGCATATTGCGAGGGAAGCATGAGAAGAGGTCGCCCGGACACAGGTGAAACTCCTTTCTGTCAATAGTGATACGCAGTTCGCCCCCCAACACAATGATGATAAGATAGCCATCCAGATGGAACTTAGTTCTCGGGACATCGTTCACCCGTCTGAAATGGTTTACCAACGTCACCTTGCCGCCAAGCGTACTGGCGTCATAATTATCGTAATTACCGCTGCTGTATTCTCCTTCCATATAAAATCCCCCTTTCCTTTTCTTATATATACCTATAACTGATGTAGCCAGCGACAACGCCTCAAGGTGATATCCTTAATGCAATGTCGTTAGCCATGGAGGTGTAGTCACGTGACAATGACCGTTTAACCTTAAAAAACACTCGCAGGAGCAGACGCTCAGCAATGTTCATACGATGCAGCAGGAACTCGCCCTCAACGAACGTTGTCTCCTCAGCATGGTTGCGCAGCAGCGGCGGGAAAGCCGCCTCCTTGTCCTGTTCCCTATGCTCAAGGTCCATGCCGCAGACAAAAAGGAAAAGCCTGCGGCCACAAAGGGCCTCACCATTGGAAGCACAAAATCTCGCCATCTCACTGCGAGGCTTGCCAGCATAGACCGATGTGGCAAGGACAACGGCGTCATACCGCCCTATATCTTCAGGCCGACCGTCACGCAGGTTAAACATCTCAACAACGGCACGGCCATCAAGACATGATGACAAAGCGGCGCAGAACTTCGCCGTAGTGCCATATTTCGTACTGTATATTATACCTATACGCATATCCTTCATGTATAACCCACTATTTGTTCAACTTTCTTACCACCCTGCGGCAACGCGCCTTCTCGGCATCAGTAAGAACAGGACGCTTGCGCGTACCACCCTTCTGAACCGTTCCCACAATGCGGAAACCACTCCATTTAAGCACCTCACGAACCGCCTTCACAGCCCCTGCCGACTGGCGGAAAAGCAGATTGAAAGGCCAAATAGTAGTACACGTAGAGACAATGACAGCCCTCTTACCCTTGTGCAACGGCTTGGGCATGCCACCCGGAGCCTCGTCCATCATGCCGTACACCCAACGGTCAAACAGCACTTTGAGCTGACCCGTCATGTTACCCCAGTAACACGGAGTGTCTACAATAAGCACATCGCAGTCCTGCAACAACGACAACACACGCTGAGCATCATCATCAGGAAGGGCACAACGACCCGATGAACGGCACGACATGCAGCCTATACAAGGACGCACGGCAAGTCCGCAAACATCAATAACCGTAACCTCATGCCGCTCAGCACGCAGTTCAACAGACATAACATCAAGCATCTGGCTTATAAGCCCACGCTTCCTCGGACTCGCATTTAATATCAATATCTTGCTCATACCCTAAACAAAAAAACTAATCCATACACATTACGACACCACGGAGAACCTTATTACGAACAGAACGCACCGCAGGAGTGTAATAACACATCTCCATACCCATCACCGTTCGCACGAACTCATCTAACAACTCTGGATAAAAAGAACACATCCTATGGGCCAACTTCATACACAACGACTGCACACCAGGAGGCTGTTCCATAGAAACCATGCACGAAAGACAAAAATCAAGGAAATCAGTACGCACCGCCTCACACTCCATAGGCAAGCGATACAAAATATTAAGCAACAACCTGCGCAACCCACTATTATCAGTACGCAACACAAGGTCAACCATATCATCACGATGCGAAAGCAGAACAAAGAGAGCATCATCATCAAAATGCGTCATCACCCATGCCGCATTACGAGCCACCAAGGGATCAGTGCAAAACAAAAAAGGATACAAACGCAACACAGAATCAGGCAAAACAAGAGAGTGACACAAATCAGAAACACTCACCTTACCCATTCTCGTGGCCAGAATACCCTGTATATCACTATCTACCATAATCCACAAAGCATCAGAAACATTAGTCGGTTACAAAGGTACAAAGAAAATTTCAAACACAAAACAGTTTTCCCGCAAAATCACAAAAATATTTCTCACGTCAACTACCTGAATCTAAACAAGTCAGCAAACAACATCGTTATTTCCATCAACAACTTCATTCCATACTTCAAATCAATAATACCACTCACTTATTTACATCAACAAACACCATCATCAAAACTCTCTGCAATACCTTCCGCCTTACGAACTATCTCCCCTCCCCCTCCTGTCGCCTTCCTTGTGTGCCTTCCTTGTGCGTCTTCCTTGTGTGCCTTCCTTGTGTGCCTTCCTT
>CALYTD010000183.1 GCA_945486445.1 uncultured Prevotellaceae bacterium | reverse complement strand
ATCCAGAAGCGGACTGACCGAGTTTGCCGGCACCCATATCCCTTGCCTCGCCTTATCCACCCAACAGATGCGGTTCATCTTATCAAAGTCCTCTACGTCTCTTGCACGCACTGCCTTACGCCCGTTTATCCACAACTGCCTGAATTCCACGGGACGCCCATGATACTCTGGCACCTGCGCCGTGAGGTATCGTCCTTCACGCTGCCAGCCGTCCAATTCCACAGCCCCGCTGATTGTCACCTGACCGTCATCTGAGCCTTGGAATGTAAGGTTACTATCCTCATGCCTTATTATCAAAGGATTCTCCAGTCTGTATATACCGGCAGACATACGTATGACAGCCGTCTGCGCCTTGCCCAAACGCCGCAGTTCACGTGCCTTCCTCACCGCAAGATGCAAGGAGGAATCGGGCGTAACGTCTATTACCGCCACTGGTTTCTGCGCCTGTGCCGACAATGGCAGAAGGCAGAGACACAACACTATGCACATTATCACTTTTCGCATATCAGTCATTTTCTTACTGGCAGCCATACGGTCATATCCACATCCGCGCCACGGTTGTCCCAAGCATAGTAGGGTATCATGGTTATCTTGACCATCTTGGCCATCGGGGAGCGGCGCGTATCCGTAAGAACTTGGGCGTTGGAGTGCGGGGAGAGACCCAACAGTACGCCTATACCACATATTATATTCCTCATCTTGATAGTTGTTTTATTTTGCTTCCTTACTTATTATAGACGTAGGAACTTGCTTTTTGTAACCGTCCGGGAGGTTAGTTGTTTGGTGGTTTGGTTGTTTGGTGGTTTAGTTGTTTGGTTATCTGGTGGTTTAGTTGTTTGGTTATCTGGTGGTTTAGTTGTTTGGTTGGCTGGTGGTTTAGTTGTTTGACATACCTGTCTTTCTTTTGTTTTTCGCAGGGCGAAGCGGCAGAGCCGGACGGTCTGAGGGACCGATGGGTAACGAACCGTAATCTCTGTGCCTGGCAATTTGCCGCTGATTACATTGCAATTTAGTGCTGATTACAACATGATTTGGTGCTGATTACATTGCAATCAGCACCCCCTCACATCGCCTTTTGTGTCACATTGTTTTCCGCCGCGAGGTAGGGACGCACCTTGGTGCGTCCGCTGGGTAGAGGAAATACATCCCCCAATACGGGGAAACACGTCCCCAATATCCAGTGATTTGCGGCGAGGCGGACGCACCAAGGTGCGTCCCTACAATAGCAGAGGCAACATATTCCCCGCATGGAACGCCCAACGCCCCCGGACAAAAGATAGGGGCAAGCCCCTATCCTGTATTATTGGCCCCTTGCAGGGGCGGACGACCGCAACGCAAACTGGGGCATCGTGTAACGTAATCATCACCAACTCGCAATGTTATCAACACCAGTTCACAACGTAATCGGGCACAGATTACATTGCAATCAAGTGCTGACGACAGTGGGATTTGCCGTCTTTTACAAGATAGGTTATCAGAAGTTGCAGCCTACATATACGTACAACGAACCGAGAAGGTTACGGGTCATCACCGTGCCGTTGCCGTACTGGTAATAGAAAAACACTGCCTGCGTGCCGGCAAACCAAGGACCGTTGTTGTAAAGCACCGACATACGGAGATTGCCGTTGAAGGCTATGTTCTTGCGATAAAAACTGTCTATCTTCTTAAATACTGACTCCGAACCACTGTGATCCCTACTAACGTCAGAGTGATGGACGAGGTATCCCAGCGAACCTGTTATCTCACCAGCGGCGAGCCAGTTCTTGGCAAACACCCAGTTGTAGGCATATCCTCCTGTGAAGGAATACTCATCGTTCTTTATTTTCTGAAAGGTGTTGGGAGAAGCGTACTCCTTGTCTGCTGGCATCACGACAGAGGCAAGTTTGTCCCAGTCAAGAGACACGCTGTTATGGGCGTAAGAAACACCTAAGATAGGACTTCCGGCAGAGCGTAACTGACGGTTTGTCTGGCTGAAAGCCGCCTGATGAGAATAGCGTTTATAGTTCAGGATATAGTAGAAACTGACACGTGTCATGCCGATGTGTATGCCCTTGAACATCTTGTCTTTAACAATGTCACTATAATCCTTACCTTCTATCTGCAACTTACGAATCCTATAATTACCGCCAACACGTCGATAAAAGAGGTCAAGGCCAAACGCAGCAGAATACACAGAGCCGCCAAGGTCTGTGTCCTCACTATTTATAAAGAGTGACTTGAGGTCAAAGTTATAACCAAGAAACGCCCATCGCCAACCGAAAAAAGGCCCTACCCTAGTGCGCAACTCTGGTGACAACTTGAAGTGAAAACCGTTGTCACCGTCCAGTTCATACTGTTCCAAACGCGATGTTACCTGCAACTCAGCACACCAGTTATAGTTCTGAACGTCTATATAGTTGCTGTCACGTGGCGGTGAGAGCACACGGTCACAGAAACGATATGCCCTTACAAACCAGTTGGCACGCCTCCGCTTAGGCAGCGAATCAGGCGTAACGGCAGTGCTATCTGCCTGCACAGAGACAACGGTATCTGGCTCTACACCTCGTAATACGCCATACGCCACATTCGCGACATCTGTATCTGCCGATGCTGCGAATGTGGCGTATGATAGCAATATGCCTATAAGAAAAAGGATGCGCATACCCAGAGATGCTTTCATCAGAACTTTCTCAATATCTTATCCATTGCCCAATTGGTGGGTGTGGCACTGAGTGCCGTACACTGACAGTCACCTCTTCCCTGCAATGTCTCTACCACTGCCTGTATCAGCGGCTGCTGAACGTATCGTGGATTCTCAACTATTATCTCCTCAACACCCTGTGATGTATGGAGGCGTATGGGGTCATAGTCAAACACAGAGAAGCAGAGTATGCCCTCCTCGCCTATCAGTTCTATGCGATCTTCACGCCCCGCCTCATGCCCAGCGAAGCACCATGAGCCGCTGCCCGGCAGTCCATTCTCAAAGCGGAAGCAGGCACTTACGGTGTCCTCTGCCTGATATAGCCCACCAATGTTGGCACTATATCCCTCCGCATGGGTTATAACCCCGAAGAACTGTTGTAGCATATCCAACTGATGTGGAGCAAGGTCATAGAAATATCCGCCTCCAGCAATATCGGGTTGTATGCGCCACGGACGCTCCTCAGGGGCGTTATAGTCCACTTGTCGCGGCGGACAAGCGAAGCGTATCTGCACGTTGAGAACCTTACCAATGCGGTTTTGCCTAAGCAGTTCCTGCACCTTACGAAAATATGGCAGATAACGGCGATAGTAAGCAACGAAGCACGGCACATGCGTCTCACGCGATACGTGATTAACACGGGCACAGTCGTCATAACTGGAAGCAAGCGGCTTCTCTACATATACGGGTTTGCCGGCACGCATAGACATGATGGCGTACGTGGCATGACTTGATGGAGGCGTGGCGATATATACGGCATTTACCTCTGGGTCGTCAATGAGTGCCTGAGCATCAGTGTACCATTTGGGAACACCATGCCGCTCCGCGTATGAGCGTGCCTTATCAGCGCTACGGCTCATAACCGCAACTATCTTTGAGCCTTCTACATGATTGAAGGCCGGGCCGCTTTTCTTCTCTGTTACTTCACCACAGCCTATGAAGCCCCAGTGTATCTCTTTCATTACTTAATTGCCTGCCTATTTAGTGGCCTTGACATAATGTTACATGGGTGTCTG
>CALYTD010000182.1 GCA_945486445.1 uncultured Prevotellaceae bacterium | reverse complement strand
AAGTCTTTTATGTCGAAGTTGAAACCTGTTGGTACTCCGTATGCCTTTGGATTTTGTGAGAATGAGTATTGTGTTTTTGCGATACACACAGGGAATGTGCCATAGCCTAGTTCCTCTGCTTTTGCTATCTTCCTTATTGCTTCTGGTGAGAAGCTTACGGAATTTGCGCCATATATTTTCTTTGCTACGGCAATAATCTTCTCTACTATGGACATGTCGTCACTGTATGTGTACTGCAATGCGCCTGATGGAGTGTTGTCTATTGTTTCCACCACAAGGTTGGCGAGGTCCACTGCTCCGTCACCTCCTTCGCAGAAGGCATTATTCAGAGCAAATGGTACATCTATTTCAGCACAATGTTGGCGCACAAGTTCTATCTCCTCCTCTGTGTCTTGTGCATATTTGTTGAAGCATACAAGTACCGTTTGACCGAAACCTCTTAGGTTTTGGATATGTCTGTCCATGTTGGCAAATCCTTTTCTTACGCCTTCTATGTTAGGTTTCTTTATATCTTCTTCCGCTACGTCACCGTGCATTTTTAGTCCCTGCAATGTTGCTACAAGTACAGTGAGCGATGGTGTTAATCCTGCTTTACGGCACTTTATGTCAAGAAACTTCTCTGCTCCGAGGTCAGCACCGAATCCTGCTTCTGTTATAACATAGTCTCCGTATGTCATTGCCATCTTGGTTGCGATAATAGAATTACATCCGTGGGCTATATTTGCAAATGGTCCGCCGTGTATGAAGGCTGGAGTGTTTTCTGTTGTTTGTACAAGGTTTGGGTTAAATGCATCTTTTAACAGCACAGTAATCGCTCCGCTTATTCCGAGGTCCTTTACAAAGAATGGTTTGTTTTCTAATGTATATCCCAACAATATGTTATCTATTCTCCTTTGCAGGTCTTCCATATCTTTTGAAAGACATAGTATTGCCATTATTTCTGATGCTGGCGTTATATCGAAACCACCTTCTTGTGGCAGTCCGTTCACGTATGGACCAAGTCCTGTTACTATCTGCCTTAGGTTACGATCGTTAATGTCCATCACTCGTCTCCATAGTATTTGCTTCATGCCAAAGCCCTCTGTCTTGTGCTGGAAGATATAGTTATCGAGCAGGGCTGCTATCATGTTGTTGGCAGATGTGATAGCATGGAAGTCGCCAGTGAAGTGCAGGTTTATCTTCTCCATTGGTAATACCTGTGCATATCCACCTCCTGCTGCACCTCCTTTCATACCGAAACATGGTCCCAATGATGGTTCACGCAGTGCGAGTACGGCTTTCTTTCCTATTTTTGCCATTCCCAATGCAAGGCCTACTGACACCGTAGTCTTGCCTATGCCTGCTTTTGTAGGTGTAATGGCTGTAACAAGTATAAGGTTACTCTTTTTAACCTTTTTCTCTGATATGCAGGTATAGGGGACCTTGGCTATATATCTGCCGTATGGTTCTAATTGCTCCTCTCCTATGCCAAGATTGGCTGCTATCTCTCCAATGGGTTTCAGCACTGCCTCGCGTGCTATTTCAATGTCTGTTTTCATAAGGTAATTCTGATGGTTTTCTTTTTCTTGTTTTTAAGGTGATGATGCAAAATTACAAAGAAAAATGGAACTCACAAAATGTTTTTATGTTTTTACTTCCAAAAAATGTAATTATGTATTCAACATTTTCTTGATTGTTATCAATTCGGGTGGTGTTATGCTACTTTGTTTCATTGAGTAACAGAGGTAGTCTGACGTTTTGGTTATTTTTCTTGAGGTCAATGCTTTTGATTTGACAATGCAAAACAGGCTATTGGTTGTTTAATGGTACAATGAAAAGCATGTGCAAACGCCTTGTTTGCTAAAAAACGGCAAATTAGATTGTAATCAGGCCCAAATTACAGTGTAAAAGCAATGCTTTTGCGAAGTAATTTGGACCTGATTGTTTTTTGCTGAGCGTAAGAGCCTAAGAAGATATAGTAACCAGCACTATAACGACTGATTGGGATTAAATCTTATTACTGTTTCCTTTACAACCAAAAAGGCACTCCACCGTACTCACTTTAATAAGGGGTAGGGGAGTGCCTTCTATATTTTCTATGCAGCGTTAATGCTTGAAAGTCATCTTCGCTGGTTATACTTTGTCCTTCATTATCTCCTTAACGGATACCGGGAAACCGTCTTCTATCTGGTTAAGCATCTTTATCGTGGCTTTGATAGCAGCCTCCGTCTGGTCTGCATCCAAAGCACGTGTGCGCAATATCTTGCCATCCTTCATGCGCCATGTAATCTGTGTCTGCACAAGGGCGTCAGTTCTTCCACCCGGTGGAATGGTGACACTATAATTCTCAAGCATAGGGAAGGGTCTTCCTAATACTTCTTTATATATGTGTCGCAACGCTTTCACGAAGGCATCATACTGTCCGTCACCCGTGGCATCCGCCTCAAAACGCATGCCGTCAATCTCTATCTTGATGCAGGCGTGTGGCTTCAGACCGTATGACAGGCTCACCATGTAGCCTTTCAGGCGTATTCTCTCCTCTGGGGCAGAGTGTTTCAGCACGTCGGCAACAATGAACGGCAGGTCATCCTGCGTCACAATAGCCTTACGGTCACCCAGTTCCGTGATGCGTTGTGTCACCCTCTTAGTCTGTTCCGGTGTCAGTTCCAGTCCCAGTTCTTGCAGGTTGCGCTCAATGTTGGCCTTGCCAGAGTTTTTGCCAAGGGCATATTCGCGCTTTCTTCCGAAGCGTTCAGGCGCGAGGGCGTTACAGTAAAGGTTGTGCTTGTTGTCGCCATCGGCGTGTACTCCCGCCACCTGTGTGAACACGTTGTCTCCCACTATGGGTTGGTTGGCGGCGATTGCTATGCCGGAATACCCCTCCACAAGGTGGCTTATCTCATTGAGCATATCCTCCTGCACGTTGGTACAGAAGTCGCATTGGTCGTGCAGCACCGCTTGAACGGAGGCAAGTGGAGCATTTCCACAACGTTCTCCCAAACCGTTGACAGTGCAGTGGATGCCCTTGGCACCGTTCATCACGGCGGAAAGTGAGTTGCCCACGGCAAGATCATAGTCGTTATGCGAATGGAAGTCGAAGTGGAGTTCCGGAAAACGGGTTGTCATGTCCTTGAAAAACGCGCCGGTTTGTTCCGGCGTCAGCACTCCAAGGGTGTCAGGAAGCATAAAACGTCTGATTCCCTCACCGCGCAGTGACTCAACGATGTGATACACATAGTCGGGTGAATCCTTCATGCCGTTGCTCCAGTCTTCCAGATACAGGTTTACGCCCAGTCCTTTCTCATGAGCGTATGCTATGGTGCTCTTTATGTCGGCGATATGCTCGTCAGGTGTCTTTGCAAGCTGGTGTATGCAGTGTCTGTGTGAGCCTTTGGAGAGAAGGTTTATCATTTTTCCTCCGCAGTCGGCTATCCAGTCCACTGATTTGTTGCCGTCAACAAAGCCAAGCACCTCCACCGCCTCCGGCTTACCTAACTGATTGGCATAGCGGCAAACCATCTTGACCGCATCTTTCTCGCCTTCCGACACACGTGCCGATGCTATCTCTATACGATCTACCTTGACATCACGCAGCAACATGCGTGCTATGCTCAACTTCTCGTGAGGCAGGAAGGACACTCCGTTGGTCTGTTCGCCGTCACGGAGTGTCGAATCCATTATTTCTATTCCTCGGCGTTCCCGCCGAAGTCTGTTACACCTGCACGGGCGTCTTCAAGCTGGGCC
>CALYTD010000181.1 GCA_945486445.1 uncultured Prevotellaceae bacterium | reverse complement strand
TATTTATATGATCCTGGCGAATAGGGAGGCACCTGCCACTGTCATGATACCGCAAATAACAATTGAAAGGCTGCTCATGGACCCTTCCACTGCTCCCATCTCCATTGCCTTGGAGGTGCCTACGGCGTGGGAGGCAGCACCTATGGCAATACCTTTTGCTATCGGTTCTTCTATTTTCATAACCCGGAGAAAACCCTCAGCAAATATATTGCCAAGCACACCCGTTACTATGATAGACACAACTGATAGGGCTACATTGCCGCCTAGCTCCTCTGATACGCCAATACCAATAGCGGTTGTGATGGATTTTGGAAGGAAAGTGACATATTCCGTATGATTCAAATGGAACAAAAGTGCAAGTATAAGTATGGACACAAGGCTGGCGAGAACACCTGAGGTTATGCCGATAAGCACGGCACGATAGTTCTTTTTCAATTGTTCTACCTGCTGGTGAAGTGGCACGGCAAGACATACGGTGGCTGGGGTGAGCATATAACTTATGACATTTGCACCACGCTGGTATGTTGGGTAGTCCACATCAAGTAACAATAGCGTACATATAACAAGGACAATAGCCACAAGCAGGGGATTCATCAGTGGCCAGCCAGTTTTTCGTTTTAGCCACATTCCTATTGCATAAGCCCCCAAACTTATAAGAACCCCGAAGAAAACAGAGGTTTCAAATATCTCTTTCATTGTTTTTCTCTTTTACTATTACGTATTATGTACTGGGTTATCATGCCAGAGACACCCATAACTACGAATGTGCTTACAAAGGTTATTATGACATATTGCACCAAAGACTGTCGCACAGTGTCCCACGAATCCAGCAGTCCTACGGCCGCAGGAATGAACATTACAGGCATGACGGCTATGAGAAATGTGCTTGTTTCCTTTACATATTTCACCTTTATCCACTTACATTGTAATGCTGCGAACAGCAGTATGATGCCATATATACTTGCTGGTATAGGTAGAGGAATGAGATAGTGTAACAGTTCTCCGATGAATGAAAACCCTATTATAATAAGGAACTGTAAGAGGTATTTCATTTTTTGAAGTGTAAATGATTGGGGATTTACTACCCCTTATGTGTTGATTTAATGTATTCGTCTATGATATGGGCACTACCTTCAGCACCGAGTCGGCAACTGTCAATAGACAAATCATAGTCGGCGGCATTACCCCATGTAAGTCCTGTGTAGTACTGATGATATGCCGCACGCTGGTCATCGATATCGTTGACACGCTCCTCTGCCATCTCGTGTGACACGCCTTCTTCCTCCGCGATACGGCATATACGCTGATCTATGTCGCCATGAAGGAAAACTGATATCAGGTCAGGCCGTTGACGGAATATGTGATTGCCGCATCTTCCGATGATAATGCAATCCCCGTTGCCTATCATCTTGTTAAAGGTATGGCTGAAACGTGTCCTTACAGCCTCATGTTCCTCGGTGAACGAGGATATAGCATTGAGCAAATCATCGACAGGATATTCCTCAAAAAAGTCGCTCATCTCTGTCAATAACCCTTTCTTCTCGGCCATTTCCATGAGGTTTTGCCTTGTAAAAAACGGAAGACCATAGCGCTGTGACAGTATTCTACCAATGTGTATCGCTCCACAGCCGCACTGTCTTGCTATTGTTATAATCATTGTCTCTGGTGTATTACTATGGCTTATTATCTGTAATCATTAATCACTCTCGCCTTTGTTATCCTGACATCGGTAATGGGCCTGCTATATTCATCGGTACGAAGGCGTTGTATCCTATCAACTACATCAAGCCCATCTATAACTTCTCCGAACACGGTATAGGTATTATCAAGATATGGTACTCCCGCCTGCATAGGCTCACGGTAATATGGCAAAGGCTCTTCCTTACTGCCAGCTTTCCTCATTGTTGGCCATTTTCCCCATGCAATATAGAACTGTGAAGAACTGCTGGCACGCTCAGGGTTGGTTTCATCTCCGTCCCTTGCTGCCCCAACGGCCCCACGCTTGTTAAAAAAACGAGGATAGAGTATCTCTGCTGGAACAGTATATTCTTCCCCCCTCTCGTTTAATGCGCTGGTATATCCTAACTGCTGAGCAGGAAATGCCGCTATGGTTTCTTCTGCTGTCTTTGAAGAAGGGTCTCCACCCTGTATCATAAAATTAGACATTACACGATGAAAAAGTGTAGAATCAAGTATGCCACGCTCTACAATTTTGATGAAATTGTCTCGATGTTTAGGGGTTTCGTTGTAGAGTTCCATGACAATATCACCCAGGGTGGTTTCCAGTTTGATAATAGGACGGTCATACCTTATGTGTGTTTCCTTGTTGTTATGCACATCCAACTGGCCCTTAATGGCTGCTGTTGTCATGGCACGCATTATGGATGTAGGGCGTCCCTCAGCCGTAAAGGCTCCAAGTTTGTATCTGTTCGGCCTGCATATTGGTTCCCAGTAGAATATGCCAAGACAGTGATTTTCCGTGGTTTGTTTGCAAAGGCGTATCAATTCAGAAAGCTGTTCCCTACCAGTCTCCATTACCCACGGCTCTTCCTCGTTCACTTCGAATCCCGTTTCAACTATCATTACATCCGTACCGTACTTCTTTACGAGGGACTTGATGTTACGCATACACTCAGCAAAGAGACGAGGTACGGCTTCTTCATGCTTCCTTGACCAGTAAGGATAAAGCGACATGCCGATGATATCCCACTTCGCTCCTCCTGCTTTCAGTATATCCAAATTTCTATTATATAGCGAATTGCTGTATCCTTTATCAAGATGTACTATCACCTTAGCCTCTGGATACACAGATTTCACGGCCTCATAGCCAGCCTTAAAGAACCCGGCGTATTGTGAGGGATTCCTTTCTATGTGCCCCATGCTATGCGTTATGGTAGTGTTTCCTTTCTCGTCCTTTATCTCCCAACCGCTGACAGGGTCGGTCTTTACTGACCATAACATTCCGTTTGATGTTTCATTACCAACCTGAACCCATTTAACGTTGACGCCATTCGCTTTCAGTAATGACAGTATCTCTACTGTATGTGCAGATAAATCAGTAAGCATCTGCTTGTATTTATGCTTCTCCCATGCAGCAGGTATATTCTGTTTAGCTGGGTCTGCCCACCAGTCACTGTAATGAAAGTCTATCATTATATCCATTCCAAGTGCCTGTGCACGTTTCGCTTGTGCCAAAACATCATCTTTTCCGCACCAGTTACCGTGTTTTTCAGGGTTTACCCATACTCGAAGGCGTACGGCATTGAGCCCCATCTCGTGCATGAGTGTGAAGGCATCACGTTCTTCTCCGAGATAGTTATATAGCTTTTCGCCTTTGCTCTCCATCTCTGTTGCCCCACTAATATCTGCACCGAGCACAAAGTTATTGGCACGACAAGATGGCGATATTGCCATCATTAGAATGGTAATTGCTAATATATGAAATCTTTTCATCGTAAAAAGAAATAACCAGCCCTTCACAATGAAGGGCTGGGTGATTATTATATGCTTAGCTCATTGAGCACCTTAAACAACTTTCTATCCATTGGTTTGTCGGAACGTATGGCTTCTGAGAAGGGTACATAGACCACTTCATTGTTCCTTACACCTATCATTACGTTGCGTTGTCCTTGTATTATTGCTTCTATTGCGCCCACACCTGTCCTGCTGGCGAGTATTCTATCACGTGCTGTGGGGCTGCCACCGCGCTGTAGATGTCCAAGTATTGACACTCTAACGTCATATC
>CALYTD010000180.1 GCA_945486445.1 uncultured Prevotellaceae bacterium | reverse complement strand
ACTTGCACAAACAAAACAAAATGATTAATTTTGCATCAAGAAATAAACATTGCACTACAAACAAATGCGTATTTGTATCACATCAGAAAGATTCAGGTATGGCTAAGAGTAAAAAGGTTGTAAACAGGAATAACACATTAAGACAACATCAGGATTAAGACGCGACACAAAGTAATTGACTTTATTGTAGAAAAAGACAGTTTGCACATTATTATTATATAAGGAAAGGAGTCATGCACCTTACCCTTATTCTGTATTAAACAACACAATAACACAAACAATTATCATGAGTATCAACATTAAAGAATTGATAAACAGCCGTGATGTGGTAAACAAATGGATGGAACGCTTTGGTGTAAGGTTCGGAGTTTATAAGCACGGAGTATTCAACGAACAGTTGTTCCCATTCGACTCTGTACCGAGAACCATCTCCAAAGAGGACTGGGACTATCTGGAAGGTGGCCTGAAACAGAGGGTAAAGGCTCTTAATGCCTTCCTTTGGGACATATATCATGAGAAACGTATCATCAAAGACGGCATCGTACCAGAGGAGTTTGTTTATTCATCAAAGGGCTATATGCCTGAAATGGAGGGACTAAACCCCACCGGTAAGGTGTATGCCCACATCGCAGGAATAGACCTTGTGGAAGGGAAAGACGGCAACTGGTACGTGCTTGAGGACAACCTACGTATTCCATCTGGTGCTTCATACCCCATGATAGCCCGCAATGTAACAAGAAAGGTGTCGCCCTCAACATTCCAGATAAACAGCGTTGCCGACAATCGTAACTACGCAAACCTGCTGAAAGACATGATGGACGAGATGAATGAAGGCAGGGGACTGAACGTTATTCTTACCCCCGGACGTTACAATTCCGCCTTCTTTGAACATTCATATCTTGCAGAAAAAACTGGTGCAACACTGGCTTATCCTGGCGATTTGTTCGTAGAAGACAACAAAGTATATTATGCAGGAATGTACAAAGAGAAGACACGTGTGGGTGCAATATACCGCAGGGTAAGCGACGAGTACATGGATCCTATGGTGTTCGAGGCCTCATCACTGCTCGGAATACCCAATGTCATGGAAGCATTCAAGGCGGGCAACGTGGCATTAATCAACACTATGGGCAACGGAGTGGCCGATGACAAGGGCATATACTATTTTGTTCCAAAGATGGTAAAATACTACCTTGGCGAAGAACCAATACTGATGAACGCTCCAACATACCTGCCTTATTACAAGGAAGACTACGACTACGTTATGAACAACATACAGAAACTAGTAATAAAGGACGTCAGCGAGGCAGGAGGTTACGGTGTTGTATTCGGCAGAGACCTCGACACAGAGAAATTGGAGGAACTGAAACAACTGGTAATCAACGAGCCACGCAGATGGATAGCACAAGAGGTTATAGACTTCAAGGACCTCCCTATCATTGAAGGTGACGAGTTAGTAGAACGCAAGGCAGACCTCCGCGCCTTCGTAGTGACCGGCAAAGACACAAAGGTATGGAAGAGCGGACTGACACGTTTCTCACGTAATCCAAACTCGTTTGTTGTCAATTCCTCACAGGGTGGTGGTTTCAAGGACACTTGGATAATGGAAGAATAACATCTTATTTATATATATTACACGACACAATACATTCATTAAGCAACACACAAAACACAAATAAAGAAAAATGGTAAAAAGTAATGTAATCTCAGCGACTAACGCCAACAGGTTATTTTGGCTTGGAAGATACGAAGAACGTGTACACCTCACGCTGCATCTGCTACGCAAATGCTACGATGCAATGATTGACGGCAAGCCTAACGACTACAACAACTTCTGGAAGAAACTCGACATCGGCGGTAACTATGCTACCAACGAGGACTTCACCATGGGCATGATGTATGACGACAAGAACCCCTCTTCTGTCCTGTCAGCACAGATATGCGCACAGGATAACGCCATGATGTTGAGGGGTTACATAGCAACAGAGACACTGGCGTACCTTGAAATGAGCGTTGCGCTTATGAAAAGGTTGAAAGAAAGGAAGGAAACCAACATCATAGCACTGCAACCTGTGACTGACTGGTCACTCGCTTTCTGGGGCAGTGCAGATGAAAGGGTGACACACGCAAACGTCATGACGCTGATGAACATAGGCAGAAAGGTAGAGTGCATAGACATTCTAACACGCTTTGACTATCCATACGAGCGCATACGCCACACCTTCGACAGTCTGAAACAGCACCTCCTCGGTATGCCAAACGTTATAGATGCAAACATACTGACACAGCTTGACGAGATGCTTAAGCCCGAAACTTTCAATCTGGGCGACTTTGAATACAAATCAAAGTTAATAAAGTTGACAAACATCCTTGTGCGGGTATAACAATGCTCAAGTTTCTTTACAACTATCAGGTCATAACCTCGTTCTCCTCTGCGGTAACTACTCACGCCCTGATGTTAAGATGCCAGCCTGCTGTCAACGCCATGCAGCACATTGACGAGGAGCACCTTGTGATACCTCACGCCTTCCGTATGAACCGGGGTTTTGATGCTTACGGTAACAGGATAATCTACGGAGGCACCATGACACCCCACTCCTCACTCGCTTACGTATCATCTGGTATAGTGGCACAGGGCGAATATGTCATCCCTGACTGCTCTCCGGCCACCTATTACAGGATTCCCTCACGGCTCACCGCTCCGTCAAAAGAGATGGAAGAGACAGTGATTGAAGGCACAGAGGCAGCGGGCATAACACCTTACGACAAGGCTTTACTTATCAGCAAGAAGGTGAACAGCATGATAGAATATTGTCCTCTGTCCACTGGCATCACCACAACAGCTGCCGAGGCGTTCGCCATGAAGAAGGGAGTGTGTCAGGATTACGCACACATAATGGTGTCCCTCTGCCGTCTGCACGGCATAACAGCACGCTACGCCAATGGCTTTATCATTGGCGAGGGGGTGACACACGCATGGGTAGAGGTGTACGACGGGTACGCATGGAGAGCCATTGACCCTACGCATGACACCTTTATATATAGCGGCTACATAAAGTTGGCACATGGACGCGATGCTCTTGACTGTACTGTTGACAGAGGATTGTTCACTGGGGTAACATCACAGAAGACGGAGATAAGCGTCACTGTAGTGGCGTTATGAAGCGGATTGACGGTTTGGTGGTTTAGTTATTTTGTTGTTTATAAGGACAATCTGGTGGAAGAAACGTCCAAAAGTCGGAACGAGAACAACGGAAACTGCTCTAACTATCCAACAACAAGGTCACTAAACAACAGAAACGGCAAACTCCGAAATAACCAATCAACAAAAAAAACAAATCCCTAAAACAACTAAACAACTAAACAACCAGACAACTAAACAACCAATATGATAAAGACAATAGTTTCTACGGAGATGCCCGCCGACGAGCATTTCCTCATACGTACGAACGTCCTTACAGGCGGTTCAGGCAAAAAACGCTTCTGCATAGTGACGGGAACGCACGGCGATGAGTTGGAAGGCCAGTTGATATGTTATGAAACTTCAAGGAGGATACAAAAGGGCATACAGTATCTTGACGGCACAGTTGAGATATATCCTGCCCTCAATCCGCTCGGTATAGACACCATACAGCGAGGCATACCCAACTTCGACCTTGACATGAACAGGATATTTCCCGGCGACCCTGACGGCACAATGGCTGAGCAGTCAGCCCACACCATAATAGAAGATCTGCAAGGAGCAGACA
>CALYTD010000179.1 GCA_945486445.1 uncultured Prevotellaceae bacterium | reverse complement strand
AGGTGAACAAAATCATAGCCAAGACACGTAACGCCATACCCGGCATCACGCTCATATCACCACCGCCTCACCACGACATCTACTCCATCGAGGACCTTGCCCAGCTCATCTTCGACCTGAAGAACATTAATCCTGAGGCTGCGGTATCAGTGAAACTCGTTGCTGAAAGCGGCGTGGGCACCATAGCGGCAGGTGTTGCCAAGGCTAAGGCTGACCTCATAGTAATCTCCGGAGCGGAGGGAGGAACGGGCGCGTCACCGGCTTCTTCCATGCGTTTCGCAGGTATTTCGCCGGAGATAGGACTTGCCGAGACACAGCAAACACTCGTCATGAACGGTCTGCGTAACCAGGTAAGGCTGCAGACTGACGGCCAACTCAAGACGGCGCGTGACATCATTCTCATGGCAATGTTGGGCGCGGACGAGTTCTCTTTCGGCACACTGCCGCTGATAGTGCTTGGCTGTCTGATGATGCGTAAGTGCAACACCAACACCTGTCCGGTGGGTGTGGCGACGCAAGACGAGCGTCTGCGCGCCAAGTTCCGGGGCCGGGCGGAGTATGTTGTCAACTTCTTCACCTTCCTTGCGCAGCAAACCCGCGAGTATCTTGCGGAGATAGGAGTGCGCAGTCTGAAGGAGATTATAGGCAGGACAGACCTCATCGAGATACACACCGCAGACCCAATGACGAAGCAGGGCACCATAGACTTCTCCCGTTTGCTGTACAAGCCGGAGACCGACAAGCCGCTGTGCTGGGATCGTGAGGCGTTCACAAAGGTGGAGGGTGTCAAGGATTTCGACATCATCAGGGCCTGCGCAAAGGCCATAGAGGACAAGGAAGAGGTGAACCTTGACTACGCTATCAAGAATACCGACCGTGCCGTGGGCACTATGCTCTCCGGTCTTATAGCCAGAAAGTACGGTGAGGAGGGTCTGCCCGACAGCACCATAAACATCAAGTTCAAGGGTTCCGCGGGACAATCATTCGGTGCTTTCGCCGTGAAGGGCGTCAACCTCAAGCTTGAGGGCGAGGCCAATGACTACTTCGGAAAGGGACTTTCCGGCGGTCGCATAGCCATATTGCCACCCGCAAGGGTAAATGCCGACTTCGTGGCAGAGGATAATATCATCGCTGGTAACACCGGACTCTACGGCGCAACAACCGGTGAACTGTACGTTAACGGCCGTGTAGGCGAGCGTTTCGCCGTCCGCAACTCCGGCGCCGTGGCCGTGGTGGAAGGCGCGGGAGACCACTGCTGCGAGTATATGACAGGAGGTCGCGTGGTGGTTCTCGGCGAGACAGGGCGCAACTTCGCCGCGGGTATGTCAGGAGGTGTGGCATACGTATGGGACAAGAACCACAACTTCGACTACTTCTGTAACATGGATCAGGTGGAGATAAACCTCGTCGAGGAGGCTGCCTACCGCAAGGAACTGAAGGAACTCATACGCAAGCACTATCTATATACCGGCTCCGCGCTGGCAGGCAGGATGCTTGACGACTGGAACAGGTATGTGGAGGACTTCATACAGGTGGTTCCTATCGAGTACAAGCGTGTGCTGCAAGAGGAGCAGATGCGTGTCTTGCAGGAGAAAATAGCCAATATGCAGTTGATAAATAATTAATATGGTTATTTGGTTGTTTAGTTATTTAGTCGTTTAGTTAAGTGAACTTGTAACAAGGTCGCTATGCTGTCAAACAACAAAACAACTAAACCACCAAACAACAAAACAACTTACAACAACAATGGGAAATCCTAAAGCTTTTCTGACTATACATAGAAAGGAGGCAGGCTACCGTGACCTCCATGACCGAATCCAAGACTTTGGAGAGGTGGAACAGACCCTTAACTCCCACGACCGCAAGTTGCAGGCAAGTCGTTGCATGGACTGTGGCGTGCCTTTCTGCCACTGGGCGTGCCCCCTTGGCAACAAACCGCCGGAGTGGAACGATGCTCTTTGCAAGGGAGACTGGACACTTGCATACCGTCTTCTCAACGCAACCAACGACTTCCCGGAGTTCACAGGGCGTATATGCCCGGCACTTTGCGAGAAGGCCTGCGTGCTTAACCTCACCGACCATGAGCCTACCACAAACCGAGAGGACGAATGTGCCATCACAGAAGGCGCATGGAGGGAGAACATAATACAGCCACAGCAGTACGAACGCAATGGAAAAACCGTCGCCGTCATAGGCGCGGGACCCGCCGGACTGGTGGCTGCCAACCGCCTGAACAAGATGGGTTACACCGTCACCGTGTTCGACAAGAACGAGGCTGCGGGCGGACTGCTGCGCTACGGAATACCTAACTTCAAACTGAACAAGAAGGTTATAGACCGCCGCATGAACCTATTGGAGCAGGAGGGCATACAGTTCGTCTTCGGAGTAGAGGTGGATTTGCAGCAACTTGCAGACGAGGGACGCCTGCCGCAGGGCGAGTTCGACGCATACGTGGTGAGCACCGGAACGCCGGTGGCACGTGATCTCAACATCCCCGGCCGTGACTTGAAAGGCGTACACCTCGCCCTGGAACTCCTCTCACAGCAGAACCGCGTGCTGGCAGGTATGGAGTTCTCAAAAGAGGAGCGCGTGACGGCGAAAGGCAAGGACGTGCTTGTCATCGGCGGAGGTGACACCGGCTCTGACTGCATAGGCACATCACACCGCCAGGGATGCCTCAGCGTGACGCAGATAGAGATAATGCCGAAGCCGGTAGAGGGTCCTGAAGACCCCGCCAACCCCTGGCCCAACTGGCCGCGCACGCTGAAGACCACCTCATCCCATGAGGAAGGCTGCACGCGCCGGTGGAACATCAACTCTCTGGAGTTCCTCGGCAAGGACGGAAAACTGACCGGTGTGCGTGTGCAGCCCATCGACTGGGAGCCCAATCCGGAAGGCGGCAGACCGAAGATGGTGCCTGCGGGAGAACCGGAAGTCATCAAGTGTGAAATCTGTTTCCTCGCCATGGGCTTCCTGAAGCCGGAACAACCCAAGTTCGCCGACAACGTATTCGTCTGCGGCGACGCTGCCTCAGGCGCGTCACTCGTAGTCCGCGCCATGGCAAGCGGCAGGGATGCGGCGAAGAAAGTAGATGAGTATTTGGGGTAGAAGTAATTAAGGTTTCAGGTTTTAGGTCTCAGGTTGCGCTGCGCTTGGTTATGTTTCATCCTGTAACGGACGAAAGACCTATGACCTACAACCTATGACCTACAACCACAGAGAAAACCATCCATTCTCTCATAATTATCATTTTCTTTAAGGCGGATGTTCTCTTTGGTAGAGGGCATCCGTCGATTCATGTTGCTATCAGCATCTGATTACCCCACAATCAGGTGCTGATAGCAGTGTAAAAGGGTGCTGATTACGGCGGTGTCCGTATGATGCTGTTTTTCAGTTATATAGAAATACGGAAAAGAAGTAGGCACGGCATTCAGCCGTGCAGCAAACGTTTCCTTGTTTGTAAGGTGCTTGCATGACAGGATACCGTGCCTGTTTCTTCGCCGTGCTGTTCGGAATTGCCATTGACGGAGGTTGAGAATGTGACAAAATAAGAATGCAACAGGCGGTGAACCCCGAAGGGGTGACAGAACATAGCCCAGGGTGTCAACCCTGGGAATTGTAGCGTTTGACGATAAAATGTATTGGCACCCCGCAGCCGGCAGGCGAGGAGCACAACGTGCGACGAGGGGTGTTGAATCTCTGTTTATCGTGGTTTGTTTTCTCCTGTGTGGCCGTTTCTGTTTCCTCGCACCATTTTT
>CALYTD010000178.1 GCA_945486445.1 uncultured Prevotellaceae bacterium | reverse complement strand
CAAAAAACTGAAGGAACAAGGCATGACGGACCTCGTGCTTGACCTGCAAGACAACGGCGGAGGATACCTGCAAGCCGCTGCCGACGTGCTGAACGAACTCCTGGAAGCCGGTGATCTGCTCGTATATACCAAGGGCAGGACGGTGCGCAGGCAGGAGTTCCGCGCCAAGGGCAACGGCATCTTCCAGAAAGGAAGGGTGGTGGTGCTCGTAAACGAGTTCTCAGCATCAGCAGCAGAGATAGTATCAGGAGCGGTGCAGGACCAGGACCGCGGCACCGTGGTAGGCCGGCGCACGTTCGGCAAAGGACTGGTGCAAAGGCCAATAGACCTGCCTGACGGCTCGATGATACGCCTTACCGTGGCTCACTACTTCACCCCCTCAGGGCGATGCATACAGAAACCATACGTGAAAGGAAGCAGGAAAGACTACCAGAACGAACTGGAAAACCGCTACAAGCACGGAGAATTCACCAGCAGTGACAGCATACACTTTGCCGACTCGCTGAAATACGAAACCCTGAAACTGCACCGCACCGTCTATGGCGGAGGCGGTGTCATGCCAGATTACTTCGTGCCACTCGACACAACACGCTACACCAAGTGCCACAAAGAACTCTCAGCCAAGAGCATCATACTCAACGCAAACCTCAGATACGCCGAGAACGCACGCAAGGAACTGCTCAAACGCTACGGGAAAAACCCGTACCCCGACGGAAACAGCGTCGTAGAAGCCAACAACACCGCAAAGAAAGGCTTTGCAGCCTTCATGCGAGACTACACCGTACCACAGGAAATATTAGACGGAATAATGGCCGAAGGCGAGAAACAAGGCATAAAACCCAAGAACGAAGAAGAGCGCACACAGACGCTGAAGATGGTGGCAATGCAGATGAAAGCCCTCGTGGCACGGGACCTGTGGACCATGACAGAATACTACCACGTGAGCAACGAAGACAATGACTTCATCAAGTGCGCGCTGAAACAACTGACACCAGCACCATAACACCGCCACCCCCGCAGGGCAGAAAACACCAGGCCGCAGGGCAGCAGCAACAGCCACGCCCGGCAAATAGCACCCAATAGCCCGGCAAAGAGCACCATTTCACACTGCAAGCAGGCCCACTTCACCCAGCAATCAGCACCACTTCACCCAATCATCACAAAAAACAAAGATAACATATTATAAATCAATAAATCATAAAAAAACAACAATTTTCTCTGCACAAACCATATATGAATGTGCAAAAAAGCGCAAATTTTTCTGAAAATATTTGGCTATCAGGAGGAAAATATGTAATTTTGCACCCGAAATCAGATAACGCAACCAAGAACAAAATAAACAGAATATTAATTAAAAAAAACAAATCATGACTGAAGTTGAATCTAAAGTAAAGGACATTATCGTTGACAAGCTGGGCGTAGATAAGGAAGAAGTAAAGCTGGAAGCAAGCTTCACCAACGACCTTGGCGCAGACTCACTGGACACAGTAGAGCTCATCATGGAGCTTGAGAAGGAGTTTGGCGTAACAATACCTGACTCTGACGCAGAGAAGATACAGACTGTCGGCGACGCTGTCGCTTACATCGAGAACGCCAGCAAGTAAAACCAACACAACTTGCGTGCTATAAACCGTAAGATATTAAGGGTGGTGGCGGAGCGAGAAAATCGCCCGGCCATTACCCTTTTCCGTGTTATAAAAACACAGTGAGGCGGCAGCAACAGCCTCCAAGCCAGCAAAGAAGCCCAAGGCAAGTTATAAGTTATAAGTCAAAAAACAGCACCGCGCAGTGCAGACTTATAACTTATAACTTGCGGCAAGAAGCCCGCAAAGCCGTAACACAGACAAGACACGGAAAGAACCACAACAAAGAAACGACAAACAAACAATACAGCAATGGAACTAAAAAGAGTCGTGGTGACAGGCATCGGTGCCGTAACACCACTTGGTCTCACAGCAAAAGAGACATGGGAAAACATGCTTAACGGTGTCAGCGGCGCTGACGATATAAAGCAGTTTGACGCAACAAGATACAAAACACACTTCGCCTGCGAAGTAAAAGACTTCGACCCATCACAGTGGATAGACCGCAAAGAAGCACGCAAAATGGACAAATTCTGCCAGTTTGCCATAGCCAGCGCCGCAATGGGCATAGAAGACGCAGGCATAAACCTTGAAACCGTTGACAAAAGCCGCATAGGCGTCATCTACGGCGTAGGCATAGGAGGACTTAGAACCATGCAGGACGAGATAGAAAGCTACTCAGAACGCAAGGAAACACCAAAGTTCAACCCCTTCTTCATACCAAAGATGATAGGCGACATAGCACCCGGACAAATCTCAATACGCTACGGATTCCACGGGCCAAACTATGCAACCACAAGCGCATGCGCATCATCAACCAACGCACTCGCTGACGCATTCAACCTCATACGCCTCGGAAAAGCAAATATAATAGTAAGCGGTGGCGCTGAGGCCGTAATCACAGACCCCGGTCTGGGAGGCTTCACATCAATGCACGCACTATCAACACGCAACGACGAACCGCAGAAAGCAAGCCGTCCCTTCTCAGCATCAAGAGACGGATTCGTGATGGGCGAGGGCGCAGCCTGCCTCATATTGGAGGAACTGGAGCACGCAAAAGCACGCGGAGCAAAAATATACTGCGAGATGGTAGGCGAGGGAATGTCTGCCGACGCATACCACATCACTGCCTCACACCCAGAAGGTCTCGGAGCAAAAATAGTAATGTCAGAAGCCCTCAGCGACGCAGGCATGAAGCCGGAAGACATTGACTACATCAACGTACACGGCACATCAACACCAGTAGGAGACATATCAGAAGCAAAAGCAATAAAAGAACTCTTCGGAGAATGGGCGTACAAACTCAATATCTCTTCCACAAAATCCATGACAGGACACCTGCTCGGAGCAGCAGGAGCAGTAGAAGCCATGGCATGCGTGCTCGCAGTACAGAACGATATCATACCACCCACAATCAATCACGAGGAAGGTGACGACGACCCAGAGATAGATTACAACATGAACTTCACCTTCAACAAGGCACAAAAACGTGAAGTGCGCGCAGCACTGAGCAACACCTTCGGATTCGGAGGACACAATGCGTGCGTCATTTTCAAGAAGTATGCTGAGTAATATCATTGACAGGATAAAACTCCCTTTCCGTAAGGAGAAGGAGTTTTATTCCGCTTTATACAATATCCTCGGCTTCTATCCACACAATATCACCTACTATAAGGTGGCGCTGATGCACAAAAGCCTCGGTCACCGGGCCACACCCGAAGAACTAAGAGCACTGGAAGGCAAGAAAAAGAAAGACAAAAACACCAGCGGAAAAGAAACCGACGCACGCTACGAACAAGCCAATCGCCGCAAAGGGAAAAAGCAAAGACAAAGAGAAGACAACGCAAGAGGAGGAGGAAAAGGCCACCTCGGCAAGCAACTCAACAACGAAAGACTGGAGTTTCTGGGCGATGCCATACTCGATGCAGTGGTAGGTGACGTGGTATATAAGCACTTCCCAGGCAAGCCAGAGGGCTTCCTTACCAACACAAGGTCAAAACTTGTGCAGAGAGAAACGCTCGGAAGACTGGCAAAAGAAATGGGAGTAAGCAGGCTGATACTGGCAAGTGGCCGCACGGCAACACACAACAGCTACATCGGAGGCAACGCCTTCGAGGCGCTCGTAGGAGCCATTTACCTCGACAGAGGGTACAAAGCCTGCTATGACTTCTGGACAA
>CALYTD010000177.1 GCA_945486445.1 uncultured Prevotellaceae bacterium | reverse complement strand
GAGCAGGTGCTGTGGTAGGAAACTCATCTCAGGGCTACTCTCAGGGCTTCCGTGAGGGCTACGTATTCATAGCCTACAACAATCCCGGCAGTTCCAACACCGAGTTCCGTATATACAAATCTACTGCGAGCACAAGCCTTGGCATGATGGTTAACCAGGCTGCTTCCGTGCTGCCGGAGGCGGGAACGCCGATGTGGTACAGGGCTTCTGTAGCGGGATATCCTATTGTTACACTCACCTTCGAGTACTCCACAGACGGTGAAACATGGCAGACTGCCGCGCAGACAATGGACAGCAACGGTTCGTTCAGCAGCGGACGCACACAGATAGCATGGGGACTTGCGGCAATGCAGAACTCCTTTTACCTTGACGACATAACCTTCGACGGTGTTAGTTACGACGCTCCCACATCCGTGACGGGCCTCTTGCAATCAGCAGACCGCACCTCACCGTCAGGAATCTACAACCTTGCGGGCCAGAGAATGTCAACGGTGCGTAAGGGTGACATATACATAAAAAACGGTAAAAAGATACAGAAATGATGAGACGTACATTCGTATTATTTTTTCTTTGCATGATGTTGTATTCCCTTCCCATGTCATCATGGACGGGAATGCCTATGCCCAAACTTCACATTGAGGGCAGAAACCTCGTTGATGAGAACGGTAACAAAGTGTTGCTTCACGGCTTCGGGCAGACTTACAGCCCGTGGTTCAACGAGCAAGGCAAGTTCTGGACCAACTATGATGTTGCCGGTTGCCTGTACTATAACAAGACAAAGATAAACGGTCTGCTCTCCAAGGGATGGAAAGTGAACTGGATTCGTATGCACATGGACCCCTACTGGAGCAACACCCCGGGTGTCTCCACCACGGGAGAGAATGACATCTCCGCCTTCGACATGGAGCGTTTCAAGAAGTATTTTGAGTCCGTCTTCCTCAAAATGGCTATGTATGCCGAGGGTAAGGGGCTCTATGTGGTGATGCGCCCGCCCGGTGTCTGCCCCCAGACCATAGCCCGCGGCGACGCGTACCAGAAGTACCTGATACAGGTGTGGACGCACGTGGCACAGCGAATGGTGGAACTTGGCAACACCACCTATATGTTTGAACTTGCCAATGAGCCTATAAACGTGACGGGAAGCATGACCGATTTCTTCCAGGACATAGTCGATGCCATACGCGCCACGGGCTGCAACAACATACTGTGGGTGCCTGGTTCCGGCTACCAGAGCGACTACCGGGCATACGCCGCCAACCCCATCAAGGGCGAGAACATAGGCTATGCCGTGCACTGCTACCCCGGATGGTACGGCAGTGACGCCGAGGTGGAGAGTGCCGAGGACACCGGCGACGTGGCGGGAGGAGGCTACAAGGGCTTCCTCAACGGCTGGAACGAGAGGGTAGGGTGTGTTGCCGACTTCGCACCCATACTCGTGACGGAGATGGACTGGGCGCCGAAGAAGTACGGAGCATCATGGGGTAAGTCCGTTACCGGCACCAGAGGCGGCAGCGGTTTCGGCGCAAACTTCAAGTATATGTGCGACCTTACGGGCAACGTCAGCTGGATGTTGTTCACCGGACCGGAACTGCTGGCGAAGTATGATGATGCCGCTGACGACGGCGAGACATTCCTTACCGACCCGGAAGCCTGTGCCCGACCCATCTACCGATGGTATAAGGACTATGCGGCAGAATGGCGTCCCACTGCTACCGAGGCCTCACAGCGCATCACTTCGCTGGAACTCGGCTGCGATGCCAATGTCACCGCACTCTCAGGAGGTATTGCCACCATTCCCGTTGACGCGATATACGAGGACGGTCACCGCTCCTGCGTCACCCATACGGCGCAATACACCTTCAGCGACCCCGCCGTCGCCTCGTTCAACAAGGGTGTGATAAGTATCAACAAGGACGGCTTCACCAACGTGACAATATCCGTTACCGACGCTTTCGGCACCACAAAGGAGACGACCATAGCCCTGACAGCCACGTCATTCCCGCTTACCAACGCCGACTTCAACCCCTCTATCTGGGAGAACGGCACCTTCGACGAGCAGACAGGCACGCTGATTACGGGGCAATGGGGCTTCGGCGGCTGGCAGTACGGCACCGGGCTGGACATCAGTCAGTGGAAATACCTCATCATAGAACTCTCAGAACAGCAGTCGGCAGGGGCTTCCTTCCGCCTGTTTGACGAGAACAACTACTGGTCTTCGCCCGCCATGGTGAGCATTGGCACCGCCACACGCAAGGTGATAACCCTCTCCTCGCTGAAGAAAGACGGCACCACCACCGCGCTGAACCTCAAGCATATCTACATAGCCGGCTTCTGGTCAAACGGCGGAAAGCCCATACGCATCAAGAGCGTCTTCCTCTCCAACGACGCCAGCGCCACCGGAGTGCAAAACCTCCAACCCGCAACCTCCGGCCTACAACCTATAACCTACAACCTGTTCGGCCAGAAGGTGCGCGACATGAAGAACGGCAACATATATATAATGAACGGTAAAAAGATAATGAAGTAGGTGCGGTGAAACGGCGACAATATCACCGCCCGCGGCAAAAGGGTGCTAATCACATCGCAATCAGGTGTTGATTACAGTGTGATTAGCACCTGATTACAATGCAATCGGCACCTGATTGCGACGGCACTGAACCGCAATGCCGTTGCCTGCTGCCCCGCGAAGCCGCATAACAAAGATACATTCTGAACGTACTGCCAAATAACTTAAACCATCAACAACATCATGAAGATTCGTTATATACTGCCTGTCATCACCGCATTGCTGGCCATAGTCACGGCATCGGCACAGAAAACCATCACCGTTGACGGCATGACACGCAACTATCTGGAGTACGTCCCCGCCAACCTCGGCACAGACCGCCCGCTGCTCATTTCATGTCACGGCATGAACCAGGACGCGGCATACCAGAAAAGCATGCTGAAAATAGAAAGCGTGGCCGATACGGCCAAGTTCGTCACCGTCTTTCCAAACGGCATCAACAAGGCATGGGACATCTCCGGAGACCAAGACATCAACTTCGTCAAGGCACTCATCGACCGTATGGTGAGCGACTACGGCATCGACCGCAACCGTGTCTATCTGTCAGGATTCTCCATGGGCGGAATGTTCACATACCACGCCATGACCAAGATAGCCGACAAGATAGCGGCCTTCGCGCCCATCAGCGGCTATCCCATATACGGAATGGAATTCACAAGCAGCCGCCCCGTGCCCATAATACACACCCACGGCACAGGAGACGACGTGTGTGTGTTCAGCAAGGTACAAGGCATACTCGACGGATGGATAAAGCGTAACGGCTGTTCCACCACCGCCACCGTGACAAACAACTACAAAGGCTACGGCCATGTGACCCGGCACGTATGGAGCGGAGGCACCAACGGCGTGCAGGTAGTGCTCATGGAACTTGCCAACAAGGGTCACTGGATCAGCAACGACGGCCTGTTGACCGGTGACGAGATATGGAAATTCTGCAAGAAATACTCCCTTGTGCAGAAAGGACCGAAGGTTTCCTTCCTCTATCCGCTTGATGGCGCGACCACAGGAGATGCCTTCACCGCATCAATAGACGCCACAGACACTGACGGAAACATAACGACCGTGTCGTTTTTCGTTGACAACATGCTGCGCGGCCGCGTCACAGAGCCGCCTTATCAGTACGAGATAAAGTCACTGACGGCGGGCACACACACCGTCACCGCGTTGGTGGTGGATGACAACAACTATCGCGCCGCGGCGAAAATAACCATCACCGTGGACAAGA
>CALYTD010000176.1 GCA_945486445.1 uncultured Prevotellaceae bacterium | reverse complement strand
TAGTCCTGACCCTTATACTTTACGATTGAATGATGATTGGTACCACTATTCACTGGGTCGAGTATCACTCCCTGATAGGTGTAAGGCCCTAACGGTGACGTGGCGGTACAATATGCTATTCGCGGTTCATGTCCGCGGAAAGGACCGTCGGAATAGGACATATAATAGATGCCATTACGCTTATGTACCCATACGGCCTCAAAGAAATCCTTTACCCCCTCGATGATATGCACCTTGCCGTCATACGTCACCATGTCGTCATTCAGCTTGATGCAGCACACGGTGTTCTGCCCCATGAAGAGGTAAGCCTGCCCGTCATCGTCAATGAACACGGCGGGATCGATGAAGTCTCTGTCACACACCACGCCGGGACTGTCTATTGATATCAGCGGATGTCCTAACGGATCACGGAACGGTCCGTAAGGGGTATCACCCACGGCAACACCAATATGGCGTTTGTCTGTGGGGTAATAGAGGTAGTACTTGCCATTACGGTATATGCAATCAGGTGCCCACGCCGCACTTTTCGCCCACGTTGTCTGACGCAACGGATTGAATATCACGCCGTGGTCACGCCAGTTCACCATGTCAGTAGTGCTGTACGCATGGTAGTCCTCCATGGAGAACGAGGCGGCATCGTCCTTGTCATGGCTGGGAAACACCCACAGAGTGTCGCCGAAAACGCGTGCCGACGGATCGGCGGAATAGGCATCGGTGATAATGGGGTTGCCCGGTTGTGAGAACGCAGGTACGGCGATTAGAAGCAGGATAATGGTTTTCAGAATATTCATAGTCTATCAGTTAGTGGTTGTCACGTCATTGTCTTTACTCTTTGGCGATGCCGGCGGGCACTCTATCCTCACCTCCTCCCCTGTCACGGGGTGGGTAAACTCAAGTTTCTGGGCGTGGAGGTACATACGTTCCGCCGCCACATCACCATATAATGGGTCGCCGAGTATAGGCATACCGAGGCCGTCGGGGTGTGCGCAGTGTATGCGCAACTGGTGTGTTCGGCCTGTGAGTGGAGTGAGAACAAGCTCATGTAGCGTCACGTTACGGTCTTGAACGGAGTGTGATATGCTGCCCGGCACGTCTCTGCCAGTAAAGGAATAGCGTGTGATGGCGACCTTCCCATGTTCATAATCCACACGCTGCCGTGGACGATTAACGAAGTCCGCCGATAGTGGCAGCGACAACTCTCCCTGCAAACTGCGTGTGATGCTCTGTCCACTGTGTGTTACTATCGCCACATATTCCTTCTTTACCTCTTCATGTTGTGCGAACTTAGCCTGCATCTGGGTATATATCTCTGGGGTTTTGGCAGCGAGCAGCAGCCCACTGGTGTCCATATCGAGGCGGTGTATCATCTTGATGAAGGGTAAATCCGGGCGCATTGCCAGCAGAATGTCTTGCGCATTGCGCTGTGAGTTCCTGCCCGGCACGGAGAGAATTCCTGCTGGTTTGGCCACGGCAATAAGGTAATCGTCCTCAAACAGCACCGTCATCTTCTCGCCGTCATTGTCTCCCTGCCCTACTTTTTGCGGTGTTTTCTGGTGACGGAGCAACGCCGTGACATCGTGAGCCAATGCGCCCAGTATGGGCACACACTTGGCTTGACAGGGTTCATAGTACTGCCCGTGGTGGCGTATCTCTCCTTTTGGCGACGCTCCATACCAGAACTCGGCGAGGGCTATGGGCGTGAGGCCATTGGCGTTAGCATAGTTCAACAGCCGTGGTGCGCAGCATTCGCCCGTTCCTGAGGGCGGCATTGTCTGGCGACTGCCTGTCTGTTGTGTGTAATCGGTAAATACTTCCAGCAGCGAGCGTGTCTCCCCCGTGGGCAGTGTTAGGCGATGCTGTGTGAAAAGCCATCGTTGTAAGGCGTCTGACCGGTGCTTGCGCTCTGTCTTCAAGCGGTTTATCTCACCCTCCATAGCCTCCACTGCTGCCTGCGCCACGGCCACTCGCTCTGTTGTCTGGCGCTTGATGCGGCGCAGTTCTGCATTCTGATACTGCGCTTCCGCCACCGTGCGTGTGGCTTTTTGTTCCTTTATAAAGGCGCGATATGCCGCAACCTCCCGTGTGGCTTCGGCCTCTGCCTCTGCCAGCGAGCGGCGGGCGAGGACGAGTTCGGGGGCGTGTTCCGCCATTGTCACCCTGTGGTTAAGTGCCGTTATCTGCGCCTCGTGACGCTTGAAGTAACCGTCTTCCTGCAAATAGTCATAGATAGCAGGCACGTAACCCTCCCAGTCGCTGCGACCAAGTATCTGCCCTGAATAGGCGAACAGTGCCTTACAGCAGCCCGCATCGTGAAGCATGGCCATGCAGGAGGCACTGGCGTGGGCGGTGTCTGCTACGAGAAGCACACCGAACATCTTGCCACGACACACCTCATCATGCCACTCCGGGCGTGACGTTATGTCGGCAATGACATGGTTTCGGGCGATATTTAGAGCGTCGGTGAGTTCCGTTGCCAATGGGTTTAGGTGTTGTTATTGACTGCAAAGTTATGAATATTCCTGTTAAAGGACAAACTTTTCCGGCCTTTTCTCTTTTGTATCAGTAATTATTTGTAAATTTGCAAACTGGAAAGACTGTGTCTGTCACGATAAAAACGTATAACAAGCAAGGCAACAAATGAAACCACTGATATTGATATCCAATGATGACGGCTACCACGCCAAGGGTCTGAACCAACTGATACAGATGCTGAAAGGCACGGGAGACATAATAGTCTGCGCCCCTGAAAGCGCACGGTCGGGCTACTCCAGGGCGTTCAGCACCACGCCATTGACCATGAAACACAGGCGGCATGAGGACTTTGAGGGCACCACCATTGACGTATGGAGTTGCTCGGGCACACCCGTTGACTGCGTAAAGATGGCTTACGCCAAGATATGCCCACGCAAGGCGGACATTCTGATAGGCGGCATCAACCACGGAGACAATGCCAGTACCAACGCGCATTACAGCGGAACGGTGGGCATCGTGGTGGAGGGAGCACTGAAAAGAATACCGTCCGTAGCCTTCTCACTATGTGATTACGACGACGACGCTGACTTCGAGCCCATGCGCCCACTGGTACAAGCGGTGGTGAGGAAGGTGCTTGACGAGGGACTGCCGCACTATGTGTGCCTCAACATCAACGTGCCGAGAGAATGGAACGGTGAGGTGCGCAACTGCCGAATGGCTTTCGGACACTGGCGCAACGAAGTAGATGAACGCAGACACCCCGCCACCCGCAAGCCGTATTACTGGATGACAGGCTACTATCAGAACGATGAACCGGAGGCAGAAGATACCGACGCATGGGCAATAGCACACGGATACTGCGCCATAACGCCCCTGACGGCGGACATGACAGCGGAGTTTTCGTTTGGAATTGATAATTGATAATGTATAATTTATAATTCCGGAATCCGCACAAATGCCACCCTCCTCACGCCACGGCAATCATAAACCGCACTTGTAGGGATGCACCTTGGTGCGTCCGCCGCAAGACACTGCGATTCTGGCGATTACAAAAGACGCAGTAAAAGGGTGCAGATTACCATACAATCAGGTGCAAATCACAACGCAATCAGCACCTGATTACGCCGTAAAAAGGCACTGATTGCTATGGCGGAGGCAACCACCGCCCGACACGAGAATAACAATCCGCGAAGTAGGGACGCACCTTGGTGCGTCCGTAATCGCCACACAGCGACGCACAGGCGGACGCACCAAGGTGCGTCCCTACAACGCGGTGCAATGCAAAACATTACAAGAAACGCCGCAAAAAGGCACTGATTGC
>CALYTD010000175.1 GCA_945486445.1 uncultured Prevotellaceae bacterium | reverse complement strand
CGGTTTATACGTCTGTTCACTGCGCACTGATTGACGAACTGGGAGCGGCAGATGCCATCAGGGGTGTTTGTGATCTGCAATATATCTACCTGCAAAAGATACGGCAGGGGGTGCGCAACGGCAACATAACAGATCTTGGCAACAGCATGACGCCTAACATAGAGCTTCTTATGGCGATGCGCCCTGATGCGATGTTCATCTCTCCTTTTGAGAACAGTGGTTCTTACGGGAAGCTCGGCAAGTTGCATATCCCCATCATAGAGTGTGCAGACTACATGGAGACCAACCCCTTGGGGCGCGCGGAATGGCTACGCTTCTACGGTCGGTTGTTTGGTAAACAGCGTGAGGCAGACAGCATTTTCGCTGCCGTGGAAAGTCGTTACAACAGTATGAAAGCCACTGTGACAGGGAAAAAGACACGCCCCACCGTGGTGACAGAGATGAAGATAGGCAGCACATGGTATGTGGCTGGCAAGAACAGCACCGTGGGAATACTGATAAGTGACGCTGGAGGTGACTACATTTTCAGTGATGTGGCAGGCAGCGGAGCAGTGCCTTACAATCCGGAACAGGTGTTACAGCGTGCTCACAAGGCCGACTTCTGGCTTATAAAGTATAACCAAGCCACAGACATGACAATGCAGGAACTGGCGCAGGCATGGGCTTCTAACAGGTTTATGGAGGCTTACAAGCGGGGAAACGTATTTGGTTGCAACCTCGGCAAGACGCATTTCTTTGAGGAAACGCCTTTTCACCCTGATGTGCTCCTGCGTGAGTTTATCAATATACTGCACCCCGGTGCGCAGGAAGAGAATGCCATGAAGTATTATTTCAGGTTGAAGGTTGGAGGTTAAAGGTTGCAGGTCACATAGCAAAACGTGCAATCAACCAAGTTATCTAACCACTAAACCACCAAATAACAAAACCACCAAACAACGAAAATGCACAAAGGTATCATCATAAACATATTGTTATCACTTCTCACCCTGTTGCTGACGGCTGCCAGCCTCGTGGCAGGGCCTGTCAGCATACCCGTTTCACAGGTGTTCCGCGCACTGGCAGGAATGGGTGTTGAACAGGACATCTGGGCATATATCGTACTGGAGTCACGCCTTCCGCAGGCGTTTACAGCCCTGTTGTGCGGCGCTTCCCTCGCCACATCGGGACTGTTGTTGCAAACTTCCTTCCGCAACCCGCTTGCCGGTCCCTCCATTCTTGGCATCACCAATGGCGCAAGTCTGGGCGTGGCACTGGTGATGTTGCTTCTCGGAGGTATCATCAGCGTGGGCGGAACAGACCTCCCCGACGGTGACATGACCCTTTACGTAGGCGGCTTTTTCGCCGTAACAACGGGCGCTTTCATCGGTGCCGTGGCGGTGATAGCTCTGCTGTTGGCCCTGAGCCACGTGGTGAGAAGCAACATAATGCTGCTCATCATAGGCATAATGGTGAGTTATCTCACCTCCTCCGTCGTGTCACTGCTCAACTTCTTCGCTGACTCTGAGAATGTTTATAACTACGTAATGTGGGGTATGGGCAGTTTTAGCGATGTCAGTCTGCGACAACTACCGTGCTATGCTGTCGTGACACTCTGCGGACTGTCTCTCGCCATAGTGCTTGTAAAACCGCTCAACGCACTGTTGCTTGGCGACAACTATGCGCAAAACCTCGGTGTCAACATACGTCGCACACGGCAATTGCTACTGCTCACCACAGGTATCCTCACCGCCGTCAGCACCGCCTACTGCGGTCCTGTGGCGTTCATAGGCCTCGCCGTGCCGCATATAGCACGGCTGCTGACACGCACCGCCGACCACACCGTGCTGCTTCCGGCAACGATTCTCTGCGGTGCAAACATCGCATTGCTGTGCAACATTATCTGCATACTGCCACAAAACACCGTCATACCCATTAATGCCGTTACCCCTATCTTCGGCGCTCCCGTCATATTATACATTATATTGAGGAGGAGATAATGGCCGAAGCGGATGCGCCGCGCATTGTAGAGACGATGTACCACATCGTCTCAATGACCAATGTAACGACGGTTGTAGAGACGATGTACCACATCGTCTCAATAATCAATTACACAAAACCGTAAACAAAAACAAACAAACCATATCCCACAGCCGCGGACGGCTGTCGAATGTGATAGGAGGATTAAAAAGGGCTGTCAAAAAATACGCCAACGCAAACAACATTCCGTTTGCATGGCAACAACGCTTTTATGACCGCATAATGCGCGGTCAGGACGAGACAAACCGCATTGCGGGATACATTGAGAGCAACCTCGGGAACTGGCAGCAGGACGAACTCCTCGCAGACAGGTGCTGATTACACCGCAAACAGGTGCTGATTACATTGCAATCTGGTATTAATCGCAGTGTAATCAGCACCTGTTTGTCATGCGATACGTAACAACCGTATGTTCAGCCTGTTATGAAACGGCATTTATTCCCAGTCACCCAGGTCGGCTGTTGCCTCCACCTTCTGCTCCACATTGTCAGGGAGGGCGGAGAAAAAGTCGAGACCTGTGAGGCGTTCCACGTCGTCAACGGTGTTAACGTATGACGACATTCTCTTGTTGTTAGCCTCGTTACGGTAGATAAAGCCAATGGCCTTCGGTGTGCCCTGCAAGCATAACACCACCTTATAGAATGCTTCTGGCACCACAACCCTGTTCTTTCCTATCGTCTTATGCCTCTTATTGAACAGCAACGGACCGCTGACGATGTATATATCGCCATACTGTCGCGCCCAGACGCGGCATTTTTCCTCCAACTCTCTCCAGTCTCCGGTGTTGAGATTGTGCAGTTGCGGGCAGCAGTTGGTGTAGAGAAACGACTGCACCTGCGCCTCACGGCTCCAGCGGTTGTCGCCGGAAGGGCAGATATGTCCACGGTCATAGCCGCTGTTCACATAGTCCATGTTAGTGGCACGAGGCATCGGCACAGCCTCATCCTCAGCAAATTTCAGTCCCTTACGACTGTAAGCACCATCGGTATGAGCCGCCGTCAGATGCCACGCCACCCACACAGGCAGCCTTGTAGCAGGGTTATAACAGAGGATATAGCCAGCACGTTCCAACGGAATAAAGTCTGAGGCGGAAGCGGCGAGGGGCGTACCCTGACGCACAACGGTATGACGCAAATCACCCGAAGCAACAACAGCAAGGCTATCAACACGCTCACGGGAGGGCAACGCCTCCGACTGGCCGTCTGAAAAGGACTGTTTTGCGATGACATTGCCAACGGCAAGTGCCACGGCGGCAAACAAAGTGCCGAAAAGAATCTTTGTTGCTTTGTTCATAATGGAAGGTTAAAAGGTTGGAGGTTGAGGGTTTTGGAGGTAAGAGGTCGATGGTTATGGAACAGGAATGGTAGCGAAGTGACCAACAACCTAAAACCAACAACCACTAACCTTACGAAATATCACCTGCTGCGCAGCACCTCTCATAAAGAGATATGCAGCGAAAGCAAGCCATAAAGCGTGATTACCCAGCGTGTTACAGAAGGCGAAATACAGGGTAAAGAAAGCCGTAGCACCACAGAATGTGCCCCAAAGCATACCCTTGGTGTTGGTTATCCCGACGAAGACACCGTCCCACACAAAGGCAGCGATGCCGCAGAAGGGTATGGCAACAGCCCAAGGCAGGTAGGCAGTGGCAGCAGAACGTATCGTGACATCGTCTGTAAGAAGACACAGGAAGGCCTCGCCACCAATGGCATAGAGCACGGTATAAACGGAAGTGAGGGCAAGTCCCCAGAGCCATACGCCACGCAGGGCGAGGCGGAAGTT
>CALYTD010000174.1 GCA_945486445.1 uncultured Prevotellaceae bacterium | reverse complement strand
AAGAAGGGAGCGCAGGAGGATGCCAAGAGACTGATGGAGATAGCCCCGGAAATGGCAGCCGACATCACCGGAGACTATAGCGCAAAGGGCGTGGAACAACGTCCACAAAGAAAGTACAGCAACCTCAATCCACTCGGTTTGTGAAAAAAATGACGGGTAAAACAAAAAAAAGTAGCAAAAAATTTGCATATTCCAAAGATTTGTTATAATTTTGCACCCAAAATAATAAAACAGTAAGATTATGAGTAAGAAATTGAACGCATACTTTTATAGCTTTTATTTTTACTTTTACTTTGCAGAGAACTGTGAAGCGGGAAGTTGCGTGTAAATTTCAACTTAAAAGTTATCAAAAGAAAAATGATAAATACAAAGTCCCGCGTAGAATACTACACGGGACTTTTCTTTTATCCCACAACAACACATTATATATAATATACACACACAAGAAGATGAAGAGAATAGCAATACAAGGTGAGATAGGGTCGTTCCACGACATCACAGCGCACCATTACTTTGACGGCGAGCAGTTGCAGATAATATGCTGCTCCACCTTCGAGGAAGTATTTGCCCACATGAAACAAGACCCCACCATAATCGGTATAATGGCAATAGAAAACACCATAGCAGGCTCACTGCTCCACAACTACGAACTGCTGCGAGAATCAGGCATGGCAGTAGTAGGCGAGCACAAGACCCACATCAGCCACTGCCTGTGCTGCCTGCCTGGCCAGAAGATGGAGGACCTGAAAGAAGTGCATTCACATCCCGTGGCACTGGCACAGTGTTACAAATACCTCTCCAAGCATCCCGCCATGAAAATGGTGGAGGACGAGGACACGGCAGGCTCTGCCAAGTGGATAGCCGAGAACAAACTGGAAGGCGTTGCGGCCCTGTGCCACGCCGACGCGGCAGAACTCTACGGGCTGGAGGTGCTGGAAAACCACGTAGAGGACAACCCGCACAACTACACACGCTTCCTCATCATGTCAGACCCACGCAAGGCCGACTTCCTGAGAGCACTGAACGAGTCTGACAAGTCAAGCATCGTCTTCTCGCTACCACACGAAGAAGGCTCCCTATCACAAGTACTATCAATACTCTCATTCTACAAAATAAACCTGACAAAAATACAATCACTGCCAATAATAGGCAGGGAATGGGAGTACCTCTTCTACGTGGATGTGACCTACGACGACCTGACACGATACCGGCAGAGCATAGATGCCATCACCCCCCTGACCAAAGACCTGCTCATCCTCGGTGAATACAAGTCGGCATGACGGAGAGAATTAACAGTTACAAAGAAGAAAACAAAGAGTTCAAAGTTTAACAACATCCCGCCAACCCTTCCCCGATACGGGAGGGAAAGGGGATTTACAGACAACATAAGCATGACAAACATTAAACCCGCAGACCGCCTGTCATCTGTACAGGAATACTATTTCAGCCGCAAATTGAAAGAAGTGGCAGACCTGAACGCCAAGGGTATGGACATAATATCCCTCGCCATAGGCTCACCAGACATGCCCCCGTCAGAGGCAACAGTGAAGAAACTGTGCGAGGTGGCACACGACCCGTCCGCCCACGGATACCAACCCACGGTGGGAACACCGGAACTGCGCGAGGCAATGGCATACTTCTACAAGCGATGGTACGGCGTGGAACTCGACCCGAAGACCGAGATACAGCCCATGATAGGCTCAAAAGAAGCCATATTACACGTAACACTCGCCTTCTGTAACCCTGGAGATGAAGTGCTTGTACCCAACCCCGGCTACCCGACATATACCTCACTGTCAAAGATTCTGGGGCAGAAAATAGTAAACTATGACCTCATGGAAAACGACGGATGGCAACCTGACTTCCAGGCATTGGAGCAAATGGACCTCAGCCGCGTAAAACTTATGTGGACAAACTACCCGAATATGCCCACAGGCGGCAACGCACGACGGGAGACTTACGAGCGGTTGGTGAGGTTCGCAAAGGAACATAACATAGTGGTAGTGAACGATAACCCCTACTCTTTCATCATAAACGAGCACCCAATGTCACTGTTACAGGTGCCGGGGGCAAAGGACTGCTGCATAGAGTTCAACTCAATGTCGAAGAGCCACAACATGCCGGGCTGGCGAGTAGGCATGGTTGCCACCAACAGCACGTTCATCTCCTGGATTCTTAAGATAAAGTCCAACATCGACTCCGGCACCTTCCGTGGCATACAATTTGCCGCAGCAGAAGCATACCACAACGATGACGCATGGCACAAAGAATACAATTATGACAACTACAAGCGCCGCCGCGCCATAGCGGAGCAGATAATGGACGTGCTGGAATGCAAATATGACAAAGATTCCGTGGGCATGTTCCTCTGGGGGAAAATACCAGACAAATACCAGACAGTAGAAGAACTAACAGAAAAAATACTGCACGAAGCACGCGTGTTCATAACACCAGGCATGATATTCGGCAGCAACGGCGAACGATACATCCGCATATCGCTGTGCGCCAAGGACGGAAAAATGAAGGAAGCACTGGCGAGAATAAAAGGAATCATGACAAAATAACCAAAGAATAACAACAAGAAAAATATACGACTATGGAATTAGAACTTGAAGCACTGAACCTGCCAAGTGACAGCAAACGCCCTTTCGTGATAGCAGGACCATGTTCCGCAGAGACTGAAGAGCAAGTAATGACAACCGCAACCCAACTCGCACAGAAGGGATGCCACATGTTCCGCGCCGGAGTATGGAAGCCACGCACAAAGCCGGGAGGCTTTGAGGGCAACGGAGAACCTGCCCTGAAATGGATGGCGGAGGCCAAAAAAGAGACGGGAATGATGATGTGCACCGAGGTGGCGACACCTGAACACGTGGAACTCGCCATGAAGTACGGCATCGATCTGATGTGGGTAGGCGCACGAACATCGGCAAACCCGTTCGCAATGCAGGAACTTGCCGACGCGATGAGGGGCATAGAGATTCCCGTTCTCGTGAAGAATCCGGTGAACCCCGACCTTGAACTGTGGATAGGGGCATTGGAACGCATCAACCTTGCGGGCGTGAAGAAGCTGGGAGCAATACACCGCGGCTTCTCGTCTTACGACAAGAAGATTTACCGTAACCTCCCGATGTGGCAGATTCCGATTGAATTGCGCAGACGAATACCTAACCTTCCCATCGTGTGTGACCCCAGCCACATAGGCGGAAGGCGCGAACTTATCGCGCCATTGTGCCAGCAGGCCATGGACCTTGGCGCCGACGGACTGATTGTCGAGAGCCATTGTAACCCGGACTGCGCTTGGAGTGACGCCAAGCAACAGGTGACACCGGACGTGCTGGACTACATTCTCACACTGCTGCAAGTACGTGACGAGACTACCACGACAGAGAACATACAGATGCTCCGCAAGCAGATAGACGAACAGGACGACAAGCTTCTGGACCTGCTCTCACAGCGTTTCCGCGTCTGCCGGGAGATAGGCCAGTACAAGAAGGAGCACAACATGACGGTATTGCAGACCGGACGCTACAACGAAATACTCGACAAGCGCGGGGCGCAAGGCACTCTCTGCGGCATGAGCGAGCAGTTTGTGAAGGCTGTATTCGAGGCGATACACGAGGAGTCTGTGCGACAGCAACTGGAGATTATAAACAAATAAGACCGCAAGAAAATGAAGATTTTGGTTCTCGGAGCAGGGAAGATGGGTTCGTTCTTCATTGACCTGCTCAGCTTTGACCATGAAGTCGGAGTGTATGAAAAGGACGCGAGGCGCATGAGGTTCACCTACAACTGCCAGCGTTTCACCGACCTTGAAGAGGTAAGGGCATT
>CALYTD010000173.1 GCA_945486445.1 uncultured Prevotellaceae bacterium | reverse complement strand
GGCGGTTTCTTTGCCAACCCTTACGTTATAATCCGTGACCACGACCGTTCCGCTCCGCTTGGAACAGGTATATATAAGGTAGGTGGTAACTACGCAGCATCGCTGCTTGCCAACAAGAAAGCGCACGAACTTGGCTACGCCTGCGAGTTCTATCTCGATGCAAAATAGAAGAAATACATTGACGAAGCAGGTGCTGCCAACTTCTTCGGAATAAAGAACAACACCTACATTACGCCACTGTCAACCTCTATTCTGCCCTCTATAACCAACAAATCACTTATGCAACTGGCTGAGGACATGGGCTTAAAGGTGGAGCGCAGGCAGATACCAGAAGAGGAACTGGAGACGTTTGAGGAGGCAGGAGCCTGTGGTACCGCCGCTGTAATATCTCCTATCTCACGCATTGACGATGTGGAGACCGGCAAGTCATACGTCTTTGGCGAGAAGCCAGGTCCTATTAGCGAAAAACTCTTCAACAAACTTCGTGGCATACAGTACGGCATTGAGGAGGATGTGCATGGTTGGACGCGTGTGGTAATAGATTAATCAAACCATAGGAATTACCCGAATATGAAAGGAAACAGTGAGTACAGAAGTCTGGCACGTATGTCTTTGTCAGGCAAATGGGCGTTCGGCGCGATAGTATCGATAATCTGTTGGGTTATAATGTGTGCGCCGGGAGAACTGGTTAACTCCGCTTCTGACACACAGATTGGGCAGTTGTGGGGAATCGCCATGTTGCCATTGTCGTGGGGTTACACTGTGATGTGGCTTGGCGTGGTGCGCAAGGATGATGTGAACTACGGTATGTTGTTCGATGGTTTCAAAGATTATCTGCGCATATTCCTTACATTATTGCTGGTGCAGATATACACAATACTCTGGATGTTGTTGCTCATCATACCGGGTATAGTGAAGGCTTATTCTTACAGCATGACCTCCTTTATACTCAAAGACAACCCAGATATGAAGTACGACGCAGCCATCAACGAGAGTATGAGAATGATGCAGGGACACAAGATGCAGCTGTTCCTGCTTGACCTTAGTTTCATTGGCTGGTTCTTTCTCAGCATATTGACATTGGGAATAGGTTTCTTGTTCCTGGCACCTTATGTAAGTACGGCGCACGCACATTTCTATAAGGACTTGAAAAGAGAGACATTATAAGCAAATCACATTAGAATAAGTTGGGAAACCCTCTCCATTCTTACTTTTGACACTTGCCAAGGCAATGATGGGGAGGGTTTTCTTATACTTACGAAACATACATTTATGGGAAAAGGAAAACTCGCAAAATTCGCTGATATGGAACGTTACGAGAACGTGTTCCAATATCCTTACAGCGTTGTGGACGATGTACCCTTTGATATGAAGGGGCATTGGAGAGAGCAATATTTCCACAATGACAACCCGATAGTATTGGAATTGGGCTGCGGAAAGGGGGAATACACTGTGGAACTGGCCCGTCTCTATCCTGACGTTAACTTCATAGGTGTTGACATAAAGGGCGCGAGGATGTGGACAGGAGCTACGGAATCCCTTAAACAGGGACTGAAAAACGTGGCCTTTCTGCGCACAAGCATTGAGATAATAGACCGTTTCTTTGCTGCGAATGAGGTGCAAGAGATATGGCTTACGTTCTCAGACCCACAGATGAAGAACCCACGTAAGCGTCTGACCTCTACCTACTTCATGGAGCGTTACCGCCGTTTTCTTGTTGATGGAGGTATTGTTCACTTGAAGACAGATTCCAACTTCCTCTTTACATACACCTCTTATATGGTGGATGTAAACTCTCTTCCGCTGCTTTTCCGCACCACAGATCTTTATCATCAGGAGGGTATTGACGAGGAAACGAGGCGCATATTGTCCATACAGACATACTATGAGTCGATGGGGATATCGCGGGGACTGAACAGAAAGTATCAGAAGTTCCGCCTGCCTCACGCCTGTTCGCTGGTTGAACCTGATGTGGAGATAGAGTTAGATGACTATCGTTCTTATAGCAGAGACAAGCGTTCGGCACTGGAAAGGGCAAAGTAGCCGAGGCTGTTAACCGTATTTTAGAATATAATTACGCAACCCGCCGTGCAAGTTAAGTCATTATTTCGCTTGTATGGCGGGTTGTGTTATATTACTATATGGCTGCTTGCTTAAGGTGAAAGAAATCTTCTTAGAACGCTCTCGGCGAGTGTTTGCACGACATTTACGGCATTGACGGCAGGCTGAGACATAAGAATGTAAAGTTGAGCGAGCTTTTCCCTGCGCCCCCAAGGGTATATACGTAGTCAGAGGTTGCAAGATTGTGAAGGAGTAAGTTTGCTTGTTGGACTCTGTATTGTAGTAGATAAATTTGCAGCGTTGACTGTTTGGCTGTCAGATAATGGCGAAATACGTTGCTTTCCCGTACCACATTGTGTATGCAGACATACAGTGAGACGATGTGAATGGCACGGGGACAGAACATGAAGTGCCAGAATAAGGACGGGAGGGGTAACTCTGTGTATATGAAATATATACGTGTCTCCGTAACAAAAAGGTGCTGATTATACAGTAAAAGAGTGCTGATAACACTGCAATTAACACCTGATTGCAAGGTTATCAGCACTCTTTTGCGTTGCATACTGCGGTGGGTGCAGAAATATTTGGGATTATATCATCTTCCTTATCTTCCACTCCTGCGGGTAAAGGTTATTGGCCCTGTTGCCAATATTCTTCACGAAACCAAGGGGAAGGGAGCGGTATGTCACTATTATGAATCCCCGTGGTGCCTCCTGTGGCAGCACTATCGCTTCGTGGTGCAGGTATCGCAATGCCTCGTTCTGTGACAGTTCCACACGTGGATACTTGTCATGGGGCAGGGTAGTGAGCAGTGCTTCCGCATGGGCAGGTATCAGATTCTTGCCCTTTTGTGTGCCCATGGGATTGCCATCACTTAGGATACGCAGTTTTGACAGGGCCTTGCGACGGTCTGTCGCTTTGTTGCAGCCTGTGTTGTCATTGCCTTTTCGCAGTACAGCCATGAAGAGCCCCTCGCCACGGGTGGTGCCGGGGATGAAGCGGTAGGCAGGCTTCTGCCAGTCGGGGAGCAGTGAGCCCGTTATGTTCCAGTCGCTTTCTGTATCGACAGAGAGCGTTTCCGCACCCAGTTCTTCTGCTATCCACCTTACGTTTTCCTCGTCTTCATGCACGTTGAAGGTGCAGGTGCTATACACCAGTATGCCTCCTGCTTTGAGGCATGGCCATATATCTTCCACTATGGAGCGTTGCAGTGCTGCGCATTTCATTACGTTTTGCAGGCTCCATTCGGCTATCGCACCCTCGTCCTTGCGGAACATTCCCTCGCCGGAGCATGGCACATCGGTCAGGATGAGGTCAAACTGCAAGCCTGCCTTGGCGTAGTCCCTCGGGAAGTTGTTGGTTACTATGACGTTGGGATGCCCTTGTTTCTGTATGTTCTCCATTAGGATGTTCGCCCTTCTGCGGTCGGGTTCGTTGCTCATCAGCAGTACTCTCTCCGGCAGTGCGGCGCGCAGCAGTGTGCTTTTGCCGCCAGGCGCGGCGCAAAGGTCAAGTGCTGCCGCGTTGTTGGCAAAGAAACTGTCGGGGCAATGTTGTGCTATCACACTGTCAAGAAACATTGAAGCAGCCTCTTGTACGTAGTATGCACCAGCATGGAGCAGTGGGTCAAGGGTGAAATCGGGGCGTTCCGTGAGGTAGAACGAGTCCCTACACCACGGCACGGGTGTGCCGATAGGCAGGTGAGAAAGGTCGCAACGCTTGAAGGGATTGATGCGTATGCTGACGGGTGTAGGGCTGTTGAAGGCGTCAAGATATTGTTGCCAACGC
>CALYTD010000172.1 GCA_945486445.1 uncultured Prevotellaceae bacterium | reverse complement strand
TGTTTTCTATCTTTACAAATACGCAGTGTGTGGTGTCAGCAACAGCTGATGAGAAGTTCTTTTCATATATTCCCGATGCGCCCTTGTTCACGTCTGCCACCTTTTTCCATGTAACACTGTCGGTGGAGGTGTACAGGTTGAGATATACAGAGCCTGTGCGGTAGAGGTAAACGGCGAAGGTTGTGATGCCTTTCTTGCAGCGGAAGATTACTGAACCGCCGTCAGTAGCACCTGCAGCGCTTGCTTTTGCAAGCTGTAATGAGCCTGTATAGACGGTGGAAGAGAAGGTCTTGCCGTTGGCCTCGGCATCGTATGAGTAGTCAGGAACGAATGATGAGGTCTCTGAACCTGCCACTGTACCGTTGACAAGGGTGATGGTTCCGTCGGCAAGGTATGTCTCTACCTGCGTCTGGTTGTCAGCATTGAAGAAGAAATAGTCGTCGGCAGTGCCGATGTAAGGCTCTTCTTCCAGTGTGCTGTCATTGCCGCTGTCCTCTGTTCCGCTGTCTGAGCCGCTGTCACCGCTGCCTTCGTTGGAACCGCCGCCTTGCTCCTCGTTGGCACCTCCGTTGGAGATGGTTTTGCCGAAGAAGCCTACAAGCGTGGACTTATATGCGTTGATAGCGTCTGAGAGTGCCTGTATCACCTCGGCATTGCTGTCCTCATTAGCGCCAAAAGTCCATGAGAAGTCTCCGTGTTGGCAGCGTCCTGCGCCTAATTCGCCCTTGATTATGGCGGGAACGTCGGCTGCCGCATCGACTTTATAGTCTGAATACATCAGCGATGGGTCTGTGTCGAAATTGCTGTAAGTATCGGAACCGAGCAGGGCCTTTACCGTTGCGGGCACTTTGTCGCTCTTGTTCTCGACCACATAAGCATCGAAATGCGTTGCGTAAGTGGCGTGTCCCTCCACGTATGGCTCAAAACTCTTCTGCCCGGTCATTATGTTTCCGTAGGCCTTGATGCTTCCTCCTGCCTCGCCGGAGAACGTTCCCTTGGTCTGGTCGCTGGTGCCCACGCCGTTGTTAACGTCTGAACCCTGCTTGGAAGAGAGCATCGGGTACTTACAGTTGCGGAAATAATTGTTCTCGGCAAACACGTCTGAGCCTGTGGTCGCGCCTATGCCGTACTTTGAGTTGCCGTCAAAATAGTTGTTATATACGTGTACAGACATGGTGCGGATGCGCGGATGACGTGAGTCGGAGTGGTCGAACCAGTTGTGATGATAGGTCAGATAGTTCGGTCCTGACTCTGATGTCATGCCGCAAAGGCTTGACTTGCCGCTGTCCCAAAGGTGGTTGTAGGATATGGTGGAGTACTTGGAGTCTCCCTTTATGTCGAGAGTTCCGTCGCCTTTCTTTTGGTCTGCCGCACCTCCGGGCTTGCCATAGAAGAGGTCGAGGTTATGAATCCAAAGGTTACTGTTGTCTGTGTCCATTGACACTGCGTCGTCCATGCACCACATTATGGCGAAGTTGCGCAACTCAACAGAGCACGCATTGCGTATCAGGAATCCGAAACCGTGTATCGTAGCGTCCTTGCCTATGCCCTCAATGGTGATGTTCATCTCTGAGTATGCGGACTTTCCCTTTATCTGCAAGCCCTCCGCAGAACTGGAGAAAGCGTCCATGTCGGTGGCTTTCAGCGTGCCAATGATGCGGAAGTCGATAGGGGTCTTGTCGTAACCCTTTTGATATGCGTCGATAATGTTCTGGAAACCGGTGCACTCTGTGATGTTAGTCTCCTTGGAACCTGTCTGCACCTTGGTGGTGATAGTCTTGGCATTGTCCGCTGTTACATAGAAAACCTTGGCCCCGTCCTTTAAGGTTCCGTCGTTTTTGTATGCTCCCACGCCCTTGGATGGGTCAAAAGTGGACGACGCTGTCTTGAAGTGTGCAAAGCCACTACGGTCGTATGCTGTTGCGGTGAATGCCTCTGTTTCTGTCGCGTCGGCGCTTATCTCCACATTGTTCTGCACCGGTACTACCTTGAACTTGTACTGTCCGGCTTTCAGTCCCACTGCGTCGGCACGACCGTAAGTGCCATATTCGCGTACTAATTCTGTGTCAAGTTGTTTCCATGTGCTCTCGGTAGTGCTGCGAACATAGACGTTATAGGCATAGCCTGCTTCCTTTGTCCAGGTCACGTAGCCTCCTTCAAACCAGCCACCGGCACTGAGGTCTGCTACGGCTGCGTTTGCTGTGGTGCTAAAAAAGGCGCACATCGCAGCGGCAAGAGAACGTAATAGTTTCTTCATTGTAGTTGTCTTTTATAGTTAGTAGTTGCTGTGGTAATTGTTTCCTTATGTTTGCAGGGCAGGAACAGGAGGCAGTCTGCCTTTACAGACTGCCTCCTGCCTTTGCGTCTTAGAACTCCGCGTTCTTCGGAGTGCGTGGGAACGGTATCACGTCGCGTATGTTCTGCATTCCGGTGACGAAGAGAATGAGGCGTTCAAAGCCCAGTCCGAAGCCGGCATGAGGGCATGAACCGTATCTGCGTGTGTCGAGATACCACTCCATGTCCTTCATAGGTATGTTGCGGGCGGTTATCTCTCCCATCAGTTTGTCATAGTCTTCCTCTCGCACTGAGCCGCCGATTATCTCGCCAATCTGCGGGAACAGCACGTCAGTGCCCTGCACTGTCTGTCCGCTCTTGCCGTTATAGCCAGATTCTTCTGCGTCTATCTTCATGTAGAATGCCTTTATCGCCTTTGGATAGTTGGTCATTATGACAGGCTTTTTGAAGTATTCCTCCACAAGATAGCGTTCATGTTCCGATGCGAGGTCGTCTCCCCATTCGCACGGGAACTCAAACTTCTTGCCGTTCTTTATGGCTTCTTGCAGTATGCGTATGCCCTCTGTGTATGGCAAACGCACAAATTCCGCGTCGAGGATAGCCTGCAAACGCTCTTTCAGTCCCTTGTCTATCATCTTGTTAAGGAACTCTATGTCGTCCTTACAGTTATCCAGTGCCCATCTTATGCAGTACTTTATGAAGTCCTCTTCGAGGTCCATCAGTTCCGCAAGGTCCATGAATGCCACCTCTGGTTCTATCATCCAGAACTCTGCAAGGTGCCTTGGAGTGTTGGAGTTTTCGGCGCGGAACGTTGGGCCGAAGGTGTAAATGGCGCCCAATGCGGTTGCTCCGAGTTCGCCTTCTAATTGTCCTGATACTGTTAATGACGTTTGTTTTCCGAAGAAGTCATCACTATAATCGATCTTTCCGGCCTCGTTTTTTTTCAGATCGTAAAGGTTTTGCGTCGTGACTTGGAACATCTGGCCTGCTCCTTCGCAGTCACTGGCGGTTATAAGAGGAGTGTTGAAGTAGAAATATCCATGCTCATGGAAGTAGGTGTGTATTGCCATTGCCATGTTGTGGCGTATTCTCATCACCGCGCCGAATGTGTTTGTGCGCAGGCGGAGGTGTGCGTACTGCCTCATGTACTCAAAGGATTGCCCTTTTTTCTGCATGGGATAGTCGTTACCGCATAGTCCGTATATCTCTATTTCGTTGGCTTGTATCTCTGATGTCTGCCCTTTTCCGAGGCTTTCAACGAGTGTTCCTACTACGTGTATGCACGACCCGGTCGTTATTTTCTTCAATGTCTCTGCGTCAAACTTGTCCGGTTCAACTACGATCTGTATGTTGTTGATGGTTGAACCGTCGTTCAGTGCTATGAAATCTACTGCTTTGCTTGAGCGGTGTGTGCGCACCCAGCCTCTTACGTCTATTGTCTTTCCGAAGTTTTTTTCGGCAAGTGCGTCGATGATTTTTGTTCTTTTCATTGTTATCCGTTTGTTGGTTGTGGGTATGGGGCGTGTGGTTTGTGGTGCTGTTGTTGCTTTTTTCTGCCC